>DAINBS010000092.1:0-9706 GCA_036732805.1 Gemmatimonadales bacterium
CGCCGGCCCACGGGGCCACGATGACCCGGGTCGACACCTCCGGGGCCGAGGCCATGCCCGGGGTGACCGTCGTGAACGAGGGCGGCTTTGTTGCGGTGCTCGCGGCGGATCCGGAAACGGCCGCCCGGGCCCTCGACCGCGTCACGCCTGAGTTCGACGTCCCGGCGCCCACGGTGAACACGGAGACCATCTTCGAGCACCTGGTACGGGCGGCGCCGGTCCCGGCCATGCCGGAGCAGGGTGGAGACCTCGATGCCGGCCGGCGGCTGTCGGCGCGGACGTTCGACGAGACCTATGAGACGGCGTACGTCGCGCACGCGCCGATCGAGCCGCACACCGCGGTGGCGCAGCTTGCGGATGGGAAGCTCACCGTCTGGTCGTCCACGCAGGCCCCGTTCTCACAGCAGACGGCCATCGCGCGCGCGGTCGGCTTCCGGCCGGAGGACGTGCGCGTGATCACCCCCTACGTTGGGGGCGGCTTCGGCGGCAAGGTGCCGGGGCTTCAGGCGGTGGAGGCGGCGCGGCTCGCCATCCGGACGGGCAGGCCGGTGCAGGTCGCCTGGACGCGCGCGGAGGAGTTCTTCTACGACACGTTCCGGCCGGCCGCGACCATCCGGATCGTGTCCGGCGTCGACGGGGCGGGCAAGCTCGTGTTGTGGGACTACGACGTGTATGGCGCGGGTGCGCGCGGCTCTGACGTGTCCTACGACGTGCCCAACCGCCGGGTGCGCGTGTTTGGCGAGTGGGGGCGGGCGCCCGAGGGGATGCACCCGTTCGCCGTGGGCCCGTGGCGCGCCCCCGCCGCCAACAGCAACCGCTTCGCCGCCGAGCAGCAGATGGACGTGATGGCGGCAGCGCTCGAGATGGACCCGCTGGAGTTCCGGCTGCGGAACACGTCCGATCCGCGCATGCTGGCCACCCTCCGGGCGGCGGCGGAGGCCTACGGCTGGACGCCGCGCGTGGCGCCCCAGCGGGGGGGGACGGGGCGCGGGATCGCGTGCGGGATCGACGCGGAGACCTACGTGGCGCACATCGCGGACGTCACCGTGGATCCCGCCACCGGCCACGTGCGGGTGGACCGCGTGGTCTGTGCCCAGGACATGGGCGTCGTGGTGAACCCGGACGGGGCCCGGATGCAGATGGAGGGCTGCATCATGATGGGCCTGGGGTACGTGTTCAGCGAGGAGGTCCGGTTCGAGGGAGGGAAGATCCTCGACGTGAACTTCGACACGTACGGCCTGACACGGTTCTCCTGGATGCCGAGGATCGAGACCGTATTCGTGAAGCACGACGCGCTGGCACCCAAGGGTGGGGGAGAGCCCGCCATCATCAACATGGGGGCGGTCGTCGCCAACGCGATCTTCGACGCGACGGGGGCGCGACTGCGGCGGCTTCCCATGACGCCGGCGCGCGTGCTGGCCGGGATTCGGAAGGGCTGACCGCCTGACGTCCCGTCGGTGACGGACGCCGTGCCCCCCGGCTACGCCGTGCCGGTGCCCCGGCGGACGGCTTCCTCCCGCCGGATCGCCGCGAGCTGCTCGCGGATCCCCGCCATCGCGTGGTCCACGAGCGCCTGCGCCTCCTCGCGGCCCGGGGTCTCGGCGGGCGTGGCCGGCGATTCGAGGGGCGGGCGAAACACGACGTGGATGCGCTTGCCGATCCGCGGGATCGTGCGCCCGATGGGCAGGACGTCGCTCATGCCGTCGATCGCCACCGGGATGACCCGTGCGCCGGTCGTGAGCGCCACGACCCCGGCGCCGGGCCGGCCCGTCCCCACCGAGCCATCGCGGGTGCGGGTGCCCTCCGGATAGAGGATCACCACCCCGCGCTTGAGGACCTCGACGAGGCGGCGGATGGCCCGGGGGTCCCGGCGTCCTTCCCGCACGGGGATGCACCGCCAGTTGTAGGCGAGCCATCCCAGCAGCCAGCCACGGAAGAAGTTCTCCACCGCGGCGGGGTTCCAGGGCAACAGGTGGGGTTTGATGATCGCCTTCGGGTAGTAGGCCGCCAGCCCGATCAGGAAGCTGTCGATCATCGATTGGTGATTGGCGAGCAGCAGGGTGTTCCGTTGATCGCCAACGTGCTCGCGGCCGCGGACGACGGTCCGGTTGAGCACGAAGAAGAACACCCAAAGCACCGTGGCCGTCACCGTGGTCACCACGTAGGACGTGATGGGCCACAGGTGGCGCACCACCCGGCTGGGCCGGTAATACACCCGCTCAGTCAAGGCCAAGGCGGTGGCGGCCGCGAAGGTCGCGCATTGGTGGTCCCGGGGTATGTGGTCGGATGATCGGCACGGAGCGCGGGAAGGATGCGTCGCCCGCCCGTCCTTCGCCAGTCCCGGGGCCGGGGCGTGGGGCGCCGGACGTCACGCGCGCGCGTGGCGGGCGAGCGCCTCCTGCACGATCCGGTCGATGAACTGCGGGTAGGGAAGTCCGATCTTCGCGGCGGCGTTGGCCATCTCGTGCCCCTTGCTGATGAACGGATTGGCGTTGGCCTCGAGCACCCACACCTGGTCGTCGTCCGTGAGGCGGATGTCGATCCGCGCGTAGTCCCGGAGCCAGAGGGCGTGGGCGGCCGTCCGGCAGGCCGCCTCGATCCGCTCCCGCGCCAGCGCCGACACGGGCCGCGCGAACATGTACCGGATGCCGCGGCGCTTGCGGTAGGACTCCGTCCACTTCGCGGCTTGGGTCGCGATCCGCTCCTCGGGCTCGTTCTTCTCCTTGTCGAAGACCAGCTCGGTGAGCGGCAGGATCTCGAGGCGTTCGTCGTTGCCGAGCGTGCCGGCGTACAGCTCCCGGCCCTCGATGAACTGCTCGGCCATCGCCGGCTGCCGGAACCGTTCGTGCACGAACCCCACCCGTTCGACCAGGGCGTCGAAGTCATCGACCACGGAGGCCTGCGCAATGCCGGCGGAGGCGTCGGCCGCGAGCGGCTTGACGATGAGGGGGAACGGCAGGGGCGGGGGTTCCGTGGGGGGCTCGCGCGTCCGGTACATGACGAACGCGGGCACCTGAATCCCGTGGTAGGCGAGGATCTTCTTGCTCATTCCCTTGTCACGGGTCACCTGGAGGGCGAGCGGCGCGGAACCGGTGTAGGGGTACCCACCTGCCTCGAGCAGCGTGGCGCAAACGTAATCGAGCGCGCTGTCGCCGAGGAACGACTCCGCGGCGTTCACGACCAGGTCCGGATGCCAGTCGTCGCAGTGGTCCAGCAGCTCGCGCGGGTCGTCGTGGATGCCGATCAGGAGGGTCTCGTGGCCGTTGGCGAGCAGCGCCGCGGCCACCTGATACTCCATCTCCGGCTCGTACGGCTCCTGGCCCGCGAGCTCGCGTTCCATCTGCTGCCGATGATCGTCTGGGGTCCACCCTTCGCACGGTGTGTCGAACGCAACGGCGACGCGCACGGGGCCTCGTGGCTGGGATGCCCCAAGGTAGGAATGTCCCGGGGGGTGGAGCAAGAGTGTGGGGCGCGTGAAACAGGCGGGATGAGCGGGATGGCGGGACCCACGGGATGCCGGAATGGACGGGATCTGCGGGATGAGCGGGATGAACGGGATGGTGATCTGGCTCCGGGCAGGAACCGCTCGTAGCTTGATCAACCATGATGCGTCCAGATCCCGCTCCTGCGGCCCGCTGCCGCCCCTGCCGCTTCTGCCGCCCCTGCGACGGGACCATAGGGACGTGAGGACGTGAGAACGTGAACCCGTCTCCCGTCGCCGCGTCGCCGGCCGTGCTCACGGGCCAGACGGACGCGCACCTGTGCGCGGCCGCCGATGCCGAGCGGGTCGGCGTGAAGGTCAACCGCGCGGTGGTGGAACCGTTCCTGCGGCTGCAGGAGGCGGCGCGCGCGGCCGGGTTCGACCTTCAGGTCCTGAGCGGGTTCCGGGGGTTCGACGAGCAGCTCTCGATCTGGAACCGCAAGGCCGCCGGCAAGCGGGCCGTGCTGGACAGCAACGCGGTGCCGCTGGACATCGCCCGCCTGACCCCGGAAGCGCTCGTCTACGCGATCCTGCGGTGGTCCGCCCTCCCGGGCGCCTCCCGCCACCACTGGGGGACCGACCTCGACGTGTACGATCGCGCCGCCCAGCCCGAGGGATACGAGATCGAGCTGATTCCGGAGGAGGTGAATCCGGGGGGCATGTTCGGCCGGCTGCACGCCTGGCTCGACGAGCGGATTGCCGCCGGCACCGCGTTCGGCTTCTTCCGGCCCTACGATCGCGACCGCGGGGGGGTGGCGCCGGAGCGCTGGCACCTGAGCCACGGCCCCGTTGCGGCCGAGTACCTGCGCGTGCTCACGGTCGAGGTCCTCCGGGACACGGTCGCCGTCGCCGACATGCGGCTCCGGGACGTGGTGCTCACGCACCTCGACCGGATCTACGAGCGGTTCGTCGTCAACACGAACCGGTTCGTCGCATGAAGCTGCGTCCCCGGCAGGAGTGGGGGACGGTCCTCCGCGAGCCGGACATCTACGGGCGTTCCCACCTCGGGATTCCGCTGGAGGTGTGGCGGCCCGCGGGGGCCTGCACCCTGCTCGTGTTCGCGGCCATCCACGGGGAGGAGCCCGAGACCACGTTCGCGCTGTCGCGGGCGCTGCGTCAGCTGACCGGACCGTCGCCGCACGCCGCCGTGGTGCTCGCGGCCAACCCCGACGGCCTCATTCGGGGCACGCGGGGGAACGCGCGGGGGGTCGAGCTCAACCGCAACTTCCCGACCGCCGACTGGCAGCCCAACCCGGTGGCGCACCGCTCGACGCTCGACGATCCGCGGGACGTGCTGCTGAGTCCGGGGTCCGAGCCGGGCTCGGAGGCGGAGACCAAGGCGCTGATCGTGCTCATCCACGAACTCAAGCCCAGGGCGGTGATCGCCCTGCACGCCCCGCTTGCCTGCATCGACGACGCGCACCAGAGCCCGCTGGGGCGCTGGATGGCGGAGCGGACGGGGCTCCCGTTCGTGACCGACGTGGGGTATCCCACGCCCGGCTCGTTCGGTACCTGGGGGCGGGAGAACGGCGTGCCCGTGATCACGTACGAGTTCCCGATGACGAGCACGGATGCGCTGGTCCGGGACCACGTGCCGGTGCTTGTGGAACTGCTGACGAATCCGGAGCTTGTCGTTAGCCGTTAGCCGTTAGCCGTTGGCCGTTCGCCGTACCACCGATGCACCTGCCGGCCAACGGCAAACGGCTGACGGCCAACGAGTTCACGATCTTCCCTGACTGCGCCAATGGTCCTCAACTACCTCTTCATCGCCTTCTTCCTGATCGCGCTCGTCGTGGGCCTCGTGAAGCTCGTCGTGCTGGGCGACACCGAGGTATTCACCGCGATCGTGAACGCCACGTTCGAGATGGCGAAGACGGGGTTCGAGATCTCCCTCGGGCTCGCGGGCGTGCTCACGCTGTGGCTTGGCCTGATGCGCGTGGGAGAGCAGGGAGGCGCCATCAACGGCCTGGCGGCGGTGGTACGGCCGTTCTTTCGGCGGATCTTCCCCGAGGTGCCGGCGGATCACCCGGCGCACGGCTCGATCATCATGAACTTCGCGGCCAACATGCTGGGTCTTGACAACGCGGCCACGCCGCTCGGCCTCAAGGCCATGCAGGAGCTGCAGGAGCTGAACCCCGAGAAGGACACCGCCACGAACGCGCAGATCATGTTCCTGGTGCTCAATACATCGGGGCTCACCGTCATTCCCATCAGCATCATGGTGTACCGGGCGCAGATGGGCGCCGCGAACCCCTCGGACATCTTCCTGCCGATCCTGCTCGCCACGTTCTTCTCCACGTTCGTGGGGTTCGTCGCGGTCGCGGTGGTGCAGCGGATCAACCTGTTCGACCGTGTCGTCATGGCCTATCTCGTCGGCGTCACGGCCGCGGTTGCCGCGACCCTGTGGTACTTCTCGCGGCTCCCCGACGACCGGATTCAGGTCGTTTCGAACCTGGTCGCCAACGTGACCCTGTTCGGCGTCATCGCGACGTTCATCACCCTGGCGCTGATTCGCCGGGTCAATGTCTACGAGGCGTTCATTGAGGGGGCCAAGGAAGGCTTCTCGGTGGTCGTCAAGATCATCCCGTATCTGGTGGCGATCCTCGTGGCGATCGGCGTCTTCCGCGCGTCAGGCGCCATGGACTGGCTCGTGACCGGGGTGGGACGGGCCTTCGCCGCCCTCGGTGTGAACACGGACTTCATTCCGGCGCTGCCCACCGCTCTGATGAAGCCGCTCAGCGGGAGCGGCGCGCGCGGGATGATGGTGGATGCGATGCAGACCTACGGCGCCGACTCGTTCGTGGGCCGCCTCGCGTGCGTCTTCCAGGGCTCGACCGACACCACGTTCTACATCATCGCGCTCTACTTCGGCTCGGTCTCCGTCCGGAAGACGCGACACGCGGTGACGTGCGGACTGATTGCCGACGCGGCCGGACTCATTGCGGCGGTGTTCATTGCGTATCTGTTCTTCCACTGAGGAGGGCAGTGAGGGCAGCGAGGGCAGTGAGGGCAGTAAGGGCAGTGAGGGCAGTGAGGGCAGTAAGGGCAGTAAGGGCAGTAAGGGTAGCGAGGGCAGTAAGGGCAGCGAGGGCAGTAAGGCGCCTCCTCACATGGTCACATGAACGGGATTCGGAGGCGTCACCAGCCTTGGGACTCGGCCTCCGCCAGCCGCGCCTGCGTGCCCACGTCCATCCATGGGTGCGCCGAGGCGTCAAAGGGCAAGATCGTGTAACCCTGACGCGCCAGGTCCAGGTACCACGTGATGATCGAGAAGCGCCCCGCGCGTGACGAGAGGCCGAGCATGGCCGGCTCGACCGCGTGGATGCCGGTGAAGGACCAGCGCCGGAGCGTCCCGACCGGCTCGCGCGCCCGCTCCGATCCCAGCACCACTCCGCCCGGCTCCCGGTTTTCCCAACCCATCAGCCCCTCGTCGTCGAACAGGAGCTGCCGGCCGGCGTTCCGGTCCTGAACGGCCACGCACGCGAGGACCCGGTTACCCAGGCGCGCGCGCGCCATCCGGTGCGCCCCCAACAACTCGCCGAGCGGGATGCGTGACAGCACGTCCACGTTGTGCAGCAGGAACGGCCCGCGCTCGCGGAACAAGGGTGCCGCTGCCAGGAGCCCGCCTCCCGTGTCGTACGGGCCGTCGGGCTCGGCCGAGAGCGCCACCTCCACTCCCGGTGTCGGGTGGCCGGCCAGGAACCCGCCGATCTGCTCGGCGTGATGGTGGGTGTTGACGATGATCCGCGTGGCTCCCGCCGCCACGAGCCGGTCCATCACGTGCGCCAGCAGCGGGCGTCCCCGCACGGAGAGGAGCGCCTTCGGAATCTCGTCGGTGAGCGGCCGCAGCCGGGTGCCGAGCCCGGCCGCGAGGATCATCGCCTCCATCACACCTTCCCATGCCTCAGGCTCACGGCCACGTGCGGGAACCGCCGCCCGACGTGCGCCGCGAGCTTGGCCGCCAGGAACACCGACCGGTGCTGCCCGCCCGTGCAGCCGAAGGACACGGTGAGGCTCGCGAACCCGCGGTCCACGTACTGCTCGACGTGCGCATCCACGATCCCGCGCACGTTCTCCCAGAACTCCTGCACCTCGGGGGAGCGCTCGAGGTAGTCCGCCACCGCGGCGTCCTCTCCCGTGAGGTCGCGCAGCGCCGGCTCGTGGTGCGGGTTGGGGAGCGCGCGGCAGTCGAACACGAACCCGCCACCGTGGCCCTCGCGGTCGGCGGGGTAGCCGTCGCGGAACGAGAAGCTCTGCACGAGCACCGTGAGCCCGCTCGGCGGAACGGCCTCGGCGACGCCGCCACCCCAGCGGTCGGCGATGTGGCGGAACACGCCTTCCAGCTCGGGGAGCGCGATCGGGAGGCCGGCCCGCAGCAGGTGATCCACGTTGCGCGCGGCGTTGGGCACGCTCTCGAGGAAGCGCCGCTTCCGCTCGAAGAACCCCCGGTAGCCGTAGGCCCCCATCGCCTGCATGAGCCGCACGAGGACGAATCCCGTGTAGCGCGAGCGGAACTCCGCGCGGTCCACGGGCACGTGCTCGCTCAGTGCGGTGAGGTAGTGCTCCAGCAGGGCGGCCCGCACGGCGGGCGGGAGGTTCGCCTTCGCGTCGTACAGCAGGGAAGCGACGTCGTAGTGCGGGGCGCCCCGGCGGCCGCCCTGGAAGTCCAGGAACCACGGCTCCCCGGCGCGGATCATGATGTTGCGCGACTGGAAGTCGCGGTACAGGAAGAAGTCGGCGTCCGCCTCGAGGAGAAACGCGGTGAGGCGCGCGAAGTCGTCTTCGAGCTTCTGCTCGTTGAACGGCACCTGCGCGAGCTTGAGGAAATGGTACTTGAAGTAGTTCAGGTCCCAGCGGATGGACTGCTGATCGAAGGCCTGGCGGGGGTACGCGAACCGGTAGTCGATGACCCCGTGTCCTTCGACCTGGAAGCGCGGCAGAATCGAGAGGACCAGGCGATACAGCGCTTCGATCTCGGCCGGGAACTCGTCCTCGCCGCATTCCACCCGTGCGGCGCTCGCCGCCTGGAACAGCGTGGTGTCGCCCAGATCCTCCTCGATCCAGACCCCCGCTTCACGGTCCTCGGCGTAGATCTCGGGCACCGGCAGCCCGGCCTTCCGGAACGCCCGCGCGAACTCCAGGAAGGCGCGGTTCTCGTCGCGGTCTGGCCCGATCGCGCCCACGACCGTGCGGTCATCCGGCCCCACCAGCCGGAAGTACCGCCGCGTCGAGCCGTCGGCGGCCATGTCGAGGATGACCTCGGGCCGATGACCGAAGCGCGCTTCGAAGAGTCCGATGAGGCGTTCCTTCATGCTCGCTGCGCTACCCTCGCCTCGGCCGACGCGGCCGCGCCTCGAATATGCCCGCTGCACGGGCGCCGGCCAACGGGCGGGGTATCCCCCGCGGAGCCGGCCTCCTTCAGAGTGCCTTCAATCCGAATTCATCCCCTGCCGACCGCCCCAAGCGGAGATTGCAGGGAACGAAGGACATGTACCGTCTCCAATTCGTCGGAGCATAAATGAAGACTCCCGAGTGGGGCATCAACACCAAGCTGGTTCACGGTGGGTACCATCCCGACGCCACGGGCGCGGTGAACGTCCCCATCTACCAGAGCTCCACGTTCGCGTTCCGCGACGCCGCCCATGGCGCGGCCCTCTTTGCCGGGGAGGAGGAGGGGTACATCTACACCCGCATCGGGAATCCCACCATCCGGGCGCTCGAGGACGCCGTCGCGGACCTGGAGCATGGCGCGGGCGCCATCGCGACCAGCTCCGGGCTCGGCGCGGTGAACACGATCTACATGGCGCTGCTCGGCCAGGGCGCGCATCTGGTGAGCACCGCCGCGGTGTACGGCCCCAGCCGGGGGCTCATCGACAAGCACTTCGCCCGCTTCGGCGTGCAGGCGTCGTTCATCGACACGGCGACGCTCGACCGCCTCCGTCAGGCCATGCGTCCCGAGACCCGCCTGGTCTACGTGGAGAGCCCGTCCAACCCGGCGATGCAGGTGACCGACATCGCCGGTGCCGCCGAGATCGCCCACCAGCATGGCTGTATCCTGGCCGTCGACAACACGTTCGCGAGCCCGTACCTCCAGAATCCGCTCGACCACGGCGCCGACATCACGTTCCACTCGGTCACCAAGTTCATCAACGGCCACGCCGACGTCGTCGGGGGCATCATCGTGGCGAAGGACCCGGCCGTCCACCGCCGTCTGCGCGACGTCAT
>DAINBS010000093.1:0-9700 GCA_036732805.1 Gemmatimonadales bacterium
CCTCGAGACCGGCGTACCTCACGCGGCCCCGGCCCATGTGGTCGAGCAGGCGGCCGGGGGTGGCGATGATGATCTCCACGCCGTCCTTGAGTGCCTTGATCTGCGGGTCCATCGCGACCCCGCCATAGACGGCGGCCGCGCGGACGTCGGTGTGGCGGCCGTACGCCCGCGCGCGCTCGACTACCTGTTCCGCCAGCTCGCGCGTGGGCACGAGCACGAGGGCGCGGATCACCCCCCGCGGCCCTTCGCGCAGCCGCTGGAGGATCGGAAGCAGGAACGCGGCGGTCTTGCCCGTTCCGGTCTGGGCCGAGCCGACGACGTCGTGGCCCGCGAGCGCCAGGGGTATTGCCTTGCGCTGGATGGGGGTGGGGGTCTCGTACTGCTCTTCTGCGAGCGCGCGGAGCAACTCCGGCGCGAGGTTCAGTGCGCTGAATGCCATGCGGTGTTCACGAACTCCTGTACTGCACGGTCGGCGGCCGGATGCCCCAATGGCAGCGGCGCGCCACGACGTTCTTCGAGAACCGGAGGCTGCGGACGGCGGTTGGGCGTCGTCGTGCCCGTGAGCGGGGACCGTGCTGCAGAAAGCGCTGCGACCTGCTCGTGGTTCGTATCTTCAAGTATGGCAAGGTAATACGGAGGCGCTCATATGGCCAGCGCCCCGCCGGGGCGCACGATGGTATCATTCGCCTGGTCGGCCGAAGGAGGCGTGACATGGCCGGTCCCATCCAGAGCATCGTGCGGCGCTCCACGAGCCGCCTGCGGTACCCAGGGCTGCTCGCCCTCACCGGCACGCTCTTCGTCGTGGACCTGTTCGTCCCAGACGTAATTCCGTTCGCCGACGAGATCCTGCTCGGGCTGGGCACGCTGCTGCTCACCCGGCTGCGCACCCGGCGCGAGGAACCTGCGGACCACCCCGCGCGGCCGTGAGCCCGGAGCCGCTCCTCGCGGACGGCAGCCCGCCAGCTGGACCGGCCGAACTGCTGGCGCGGCTCGCCGCGCTGGGCATCCCCGCCCGGACGGTGGATCACCCACCGGTGTTCACGGTCGAGGAGGCGGCGCGCTACAAGGGGAACCTGCCCGGCGCCCACACTAAGAACCTGTTCCTGCGCGACAAGCAGGGCAAACGGATGTGGCTGGTGTGCGTCCTGGCGGAGCGGGACGTGGACCTGCGGGGGTTGCCGGAGCGCATCGACGCCAAGCCCCGGCTCTCGTTCGGCAGTGAAGACCGGATGATGCGCTACCTCGGCATCACGCCCGGCGCCGTGAGCCCGTTCGCCATCATCAACGACCACGGCGGCCACGTGCAGGTGGTGCTCGACCGCGCGCTGCTCGCGGGGGACATCGTCAACCTCCACCCGCTCGACAACGCGAAGACCACCGCGATCGGCCCGGCAGATCTGCTGCGCTTCCTGGAGGCGGAACGCCACGCGCCGCTCGTGCTGGGTTTCTGATCTCCTCCGCCGCTGCCGCTCCTGCGTCTAGTCCAGAAACGGATTCTTCATCTTCGACGCCCCCCTCGGCCGCTCCGCGTCGAGCATCCGCTGCAGCTCTACAGTGGCCACCTCGAACGGGTCCCGCTCCTGCGCCGGCGCGCGCACCCGCACCGGGGCCACGCCCGGCTGCCCCACCGGCTGGAGCTCCCACTCGGCGAGGCTCCGTTCCCGGACCTCCCAGGTGACGCCGTCTCGATCGATGAATCGCCTGTAGCCCATGGTATCTCCTGCGGGATGGGCGGGATGCACCTCCCCGCCCCCACGGATGGTGAACCTACCGCGCGGTGCACCGCTTGCAATCGGGCGACCAGGGTGGCGAGCTTGTTGGCCCGCACGGACACCTCATGAGCTACTTCGGACCCGAGTTCTCTCGCTTCTTCCGCGGCCTCGCGCGGCACAACACGCGCCCGTGGTACCAGGCACACCGCGACGAGTTCGTACGGTACCTGAAGGAGCCGTTCGAGGACTTCGTCGGCGAGATGATCGAGCGCGTCGCGGCCCTCGACCCCGCCACGCGCTGCGAGCCCAAGGAGGCCATCTTCCGGCTCGCGCGCGACACCCGGTTCTCGAACGACAAGACGCCGTACAAGACGCACCTGGGCGCGGTGATCGCGCCGGACGGGCGCAAGACGCGTGCGGCCGCGTTCTACGTGGAGCTTGGGGCGGGCGGACTCGGGATCGCGACCGGTGTGTACCAGCCCGACAAGGACCAGCTGTACGCCATCCGCGAGGCGATCCGTGACGACGGCGCGACGCTCCAGCGCCTCGTACGCGACCGCGCGTTCCGGCGCCTGCTCGGCGAGCTCCAGGGCGAGCGCAACGTACGGCTCCCGCCGGAGTTCGCCGCCGCGGCCCGGCGCGTTCCCCTGCTCTACCACAAGCAGTTCTACACGTGGGCCGAGTACCCCAACCCGGCAACGATCGAGCGGCGCGACCTGGCCGAGTTCTTGATGCGCCACTACCGGGCGGGGCGCGCGGTGAACGCCTGGTTCACCCGTGCGCTCGCCCGCGCGGCTCACTGACCTTTCACGTACTTCCCATACCAGCCCAGGTACCGTTCCAGCCGGTCCTTCTGATAGGAAGGGACGCGGAGCCCGTGCGGCTGATCGGGATAGACCACCAGCTGGGTGGTGCGGCCCAGGCGGCGCAGCGACTGGTAGAGCTGCTCGGAGTTCACGATCGGCACGTTCCAGTCGTGCTCGCCGCCCATGACCAACGTTGGCGTCACGATCTTCTCCACGTTGTTGAACGGCGAGAGACGCTCCCAGGCGGCACGGTTCGTCCACGGCAGGCCCAGCTCCAGCTCCCACTGAAGCTGGTAGTGGTCGTGGCCGTAGTTGGCCACGTACAGGACCTCACTCGCCCCGGACACCGCGCCTTTGAACCGGTCGGTCTGCGTGATGACGTAGTTGGTGAGGATGCCGCCGTACGACCAGCCGCCCACCCCCAGCCGGTCGGGATCGCTCCAGCCCTGGGCCACGGCATGGTCCACGCCCGCCATCACATCCTGGAAGTCCTTCGTGCCCCAGTCGGCGAAGATCGCGCGGCTGAACGCCTCCCCATAGCCCGACGACCCGCGGGGGTTGGGCGTGATCACGACGTATCCGTTGGCCGCGAACAGGTGCGCCTCGAAGTTGAAGCTGTGGCCGTACTGGGCGACCGGACCACCGTGCAGGCGCAGCAGCGTGGGGTAGCGCCGGCCCTGCTCATACCCCGCCGGCAGGTAGACGAATGCCTCGACTTCGGTGCCGTCGGCGCTGGGGAACCGCACCGCGCGCACCTCGCCCAGCCGGATCTGTCCGAACAGCGAGTCGTTCACGCCTGTGAGCGCACGCGATCCGGCTCCCTCGATCACGTGGACCTCGGCGGGTCGGTCGAGCCGGTTCACCAGGGCCACCGGCGTGCCGTCCCGCGCCACGTCAAACGCCCCGACGCTCACGGCCCCGGCCACCACTCGCGTCACCCGGCCCGTGGCCGCATCCACCCGGGCCAGGTGGTCTTCGCCGCTGTCCTCGATCCGCACGAACACGCTCCGGCCGTCGGAGGAGAACCGGGCCGACGACACGTTGCGGTCGAGGTCCGGCGTGAGCGACCGGGGCGCGCCGCCGGCCGCGGGGGCCACCCACAACCCGTTCACCGCGTACCACATCAGTTCCGGCTTCGTGTTGCCCACGTAGGCGATCGTCTTGCCGTCCGGAGCCCAGGCGGGAGACTCGTCCGGGCCGGGGTTGTCGGTGATCCGGACCATGGTCCGCCCCGAGTCCGCGTTGTCCGCGGCCACGACCCAGATGTCGGTGTTCTCGTTGCCGTCGGGATTGTCCGTCCGGTTGCTCACGAACGCCACACGCCGGCCGTCCGGGCTCCAGGTTCCCTGCGAGTCATCCGTGTCACCTGACGTGATCTGCGTAGTCCTCTTCGAGGCGACGTCGAACAGGTAGTAGTGGGTCCGGCGGGATCCGGTGAGATAGCCCTCCCCGTCGCGCTTGAACTGCAGTCGGTCAATCACCCATGGCTTGGGCGTCTTCGACTTCTTCGCCGCCGAGTCGGCCTCTTCGGGGTCGAGGATGGCCAGCAGCAGGCGGCTCCCGTCAGGCGACCAGTCGTACGAGGACACCCCCTGTTTCACGTCCGTGATGGCCCACGCCTCCCCACCGCGCCGGTCGAGTACCCACACCTGCGTCTTGGCCGTGTCCCGCGCCGCGAGAAACGCGAGGTACTTCCCGTCCGGGCTCCACCGCGGCCGGCTGGCGGAGCTTCCCGTGCGGGTGAGCGGCACGGCCTCGCCGCCCGCGCGCGGCACCATCCACACGCGGGTCTCCGACTTGTCATCCGCGAGCCGCGTTTCAGTGACGGTGTAGGCCACCCACGCGCCCTCGGGACTCACCTGCGGATCGGCTACGCGCCGGATCGCGAAGAGGTCGTCCACTGCCAGCGGGCGCGGGGCCTGCGCGGCCAGCGCCGTGGGCAGGACAAACAGGGCGAGGAGAGCCAGGCGACGGGAGCGAAGCGGCATGGGAGCTCCGGTGTGGTGTGACCGGGAACCGACGTTCTGGACGGCTGAAATCTAGCGCGACCCCCGGTGAGTCAGCGGCTCCCGCCCGCACTCTTCCGCGCCCCCGCACCGGGGGGCAACTTCCGTTCGCGTATCTTCCAGGAGGAACCGTGCGCACTGGCATCATCTACGCTCTCATGCTGCTGGGGCTGTGCACAGGCGCGACCGCCCAGGGCCCTGCCGTTCGCCCAAGCGACGCGCTGGCGCCGACACCACCGATGGGCTGGAACAGCTGGAACAAGTTCGCCTGCGACGTGAGCGAGCAGCTGATCCGCGAAACGGCCGACGCCCTCGTATCGAGTGGGATGAAGGACGCAGGCTACCAGTACGTCGTGATCGACGACTGCTGGCAGGTGGCGCGGGACAGCGTGGGGAACATCGTCGTGGACGCGGAGCGATTCCCCTCGGGCATGAAGGCGCTCGCCGACTACGTCCACGCGAAGGGGCTCAAGTTCGGCGTGTACTCCGACGCCGGCACGAAGACCTGCCAGGGACGCCCCGGCAGCCGGGGCTATGAGTACCAGGACGCACGGACGTACGCCGCGTGGGGGGTGGACTACCTCAAGTACGACTGGTGCTCCACCGGCACGCAGAACGCCGAGGCAGCGTACAGCCTCATGCGAGACGCGTTGGACAGAAGCGGCCGGCCCATCGTGTTCTCCCTGTGCGAGTGGGGCAGGAACAAGCCGTGGCTCTGGGGCAAGGGCATCGGCCACCTGTGGCGCACGACCGGTGACATCCAGGACTGCTGGGACTGCAAACGCGACTGGGGCGGCTACGGGTGGGTGCTGATCCTGGACATGCAGGTGGGACTCGAGAGCTACGCCGGCCCCGGCCACTGGAACGACCCCGACATGCTCGAGGTGGGGAACGACGGCATGACCACCGAGGAGTACCGCGCGCACTTCTCGATGTGGGCCATCCTCGCGGCGCCGCTCATGGCCGGCAACGACATTCGGACCATGACGCCCGAGATCCGCGACATCCTGACCAACCGTGAGGTGGTCGCGGTGAACCAGGACGCGATGGGCCGCCAGGGCCGCAAGGTCCGGGACGACGGCGACATCGAGGTCTGGGCCAAGGAACTCGCCGACGGGAGCCGCGCCGTGGCCCTGCTGAACCGGGGCACAGCCGCGGCATCGGTGGCCGTGGCGTGGCCGGAGATCGGCTACACCTCCGGGCTCTCCGCCACCGTGCGCAACCTGTGGGCGCACCGCGACGTGGGCACGGTGCGCGGCCGGTACACGACCCCGGTACCGGGACACGGGGTCATCATGGTCCGGATCACGCCGTGAGCTGATCCCTCATCGGGGGTTCATCCCGGCTTCATGAGGGCACGGGTAGGCTTGGGTCGTCCCTTGGCGAATTGACCAAATGCCCAAGACCCTCCGTGGCTCCGTGCTCGCGCGCTACGAGACCCGCGCCCGGGTCATGAAAGCGCTCTCCCACCCCACCCGGCTCTTCATGGTGGACGAGCTGGCGGACGGCCCCCGTTGCGTCTGCGAGCTGACCGCCATGGTCGGCGCGGACGTCTCCACCGTGTCCAAGCACCTCACGGTGCTTCGGAGCGCGGGGATCGTCGCCGACGAGAAGCGGGGCGCCCAGGTGTTCTACCGGCTGTTGACCCCATGCGTCCGGTCCTGGCCATCCTGCGTCGAGGGCGTGCTCGCGGCCGACGCGCGGCGGGCCCGCGCGATGGCGGGCTGATGCCGCTGCCTTCGTTCTGGCACCGCGAGTGGCCCTGGGCCATCGCGCTCGTGGGCGGCTTCCTCGCCGTGTTCTACCTGCCCGTGGAGCCGCTGGTGGGCGCGTTGCACCTTCCCGGCCCCGTCGCCGAGGCGCTGCGCCTCACGCAGTGGTACGCGCACGAGCACGTGCTCCTGTGCCTCGTTCCGGCCCTGTTCATCGCCGGCGCCATCAGTGTCTTCGTCCAGCACGATTCCGTGCTCAAATACCTCGGACCCCGGGCGCCCAAGCCGGTGGCCTACGGCGTCGCGTCGATTGCGGGCGGCATCCTCGCGGTCTGCTCGTGCACCGTGCTCCCGCTGTTTGCCGGCATCTACACCCGCGGCGCGGGGCTCGGCCCGGCCACCACGTTTCTGTACGCGGGGCCCGCGATCAACGTGCTCGCGGTCGTGCTGACGGCGCGGGTCCTGGGCCTGGAGCTGGGCACCGCTCGCGCGCTTGGGGCGGTGCTGTTCAGCGTCCTCGTGGGTCTCGCCATGCATGCCCTCTTCCGGCGTGACGAGCAGGTCCGGGTCGACGCCATGCCGCTCGCCTCTCCTGCCGACGCTCCACGACCACTGTGGCAGACCGGCGTCTTCTTCGCGGCGCTGCTCGCGATCCTCGTGTTCGCCAACTGGGCGGCACCTGATGGCGGCCCCGGGGTCATGGCCGCGATCGCCTCGGTGAAATGGGTGCTGACGGCCGGCGCGGCGGTGGGGCTCGGCGCGGTCCTCGTGGCGTGGTTCGGCCTGCCGCTGCGGCGGCTGCTCATTCCCGGCCTCGCCGTGGCTGGTGCCGGGGTCGGGTTTCCGGGTGTTCCCGCCGTGCCGTTTGCGACCGGCGCCGTGGGGCTTTCGGCTGCCACGAGCACACGCGAAGGAGAGATGGAGGAGTGGTTCGGCGCCACGTGGACGTTCGCGAAGCAGATCCTGCCGCTGCTGCTCGCCGGCGTGCTCGTCGCGGGCCTGCTGCTGGGGCGCCCAGGTCATGAGGGACTGATCCCGAGCCCGTGGATCGAGGCCGCCGTCGGCGGCAACGGTCCGGTGGCCACGTTCGTCGCGGCGTTCGCGGGCGCGTTGATGTACTTCGCGACCCTCACCGAGGTACCCATCGTCGAGGGCCTGCTCGGCGCGGGGATGGGACAGGGACCCGCCCTGGCACTGCTGCTCGCCGGCCCCGCCCTTTCGCTGCCGAGCATTCTCGTCGTGCGAAGCGTGCTGGGCTGGCGCAAGACGGGCGCGTTCGTGGCGCTCGTGGTGATCGGGGCCACCTTGACTGGTCTGCTGTACGGCGCGTTCGCGTGAGCGGCGCGCCCCTGAACGAGGAGTCTCCATGAAGATCCGCGTGTTCGGTCCGGGATGCGCCAACTGCCGGCGGCTCGAGGCAGCCGCGCGCGAGGCGCTGGACGCGCTCGCGTATCCCTTCGAGCTGACGAAGGTCGAGACCCTGCCGGAAATCACCGCTGCGGGCGTGCTTCGCACCCCCGCGCTCGAGGTGGACGGCCATCTGGTTCTCCAGGGGCGCGTCCCCGGCGTCACCGAGCTCAAGTACATCTTCGAGAAGGCCGAGGCCTCCGGCCCGGCTCCCACCCCGTGACCGCGACGGCGGCGCGGACCGCGCTGGTGGCCGGAGCCACCGGCCTCGTGGGTGGGGAGTTGCTCCGGCAGCTCGCCACGAACTCCGCCTACACGCGCGTGACCGCGCTGGTCCGTCGCGCCGCCGACCTGCCGCAGGGCGTGGTCCCGGTGATCGCGGATTTCGAGCGGCTCGACCAGGCCGCCGAGCACCTCGGCGCCGATCACGTCTTCTGCGGGCTCGGCACAACCATTCGGAAGGCAGGCTCGCAGGCGGCGTTCCGCCACGTCGACCACGACTACGTCGTGTCCCTCGCCCAACTGGCGCGCGGGCGCGGGGCGCGACATTTCCTGCTGGTGTCCTCCATCGGAGCGGACCCCCGCTCGCGCGTGTTCTACACTCGCGTGAAGGGCGAGGTCGAAGCCGAGGTGCAGACCCTGGGCTACCCCAGCCTCACGATCGTGCGGCCGTCCTTCCTGCTGGGCCCGCGCGCCGAGTTCCGGCTGGTGGAGGCACTCATGACGCCGGTGGTGCCCCTCCTGCCACGTCGCTTTCGCGGGGTGCAGGCATGGGCGGTGGCCGCCACCCTGATACGGGCCGCGACAGAGGACCGGTCGGGCGTGCGGGTCATCGAGTCACGCGAGATCGCCGACTAGCCCGGCACGGCGCTCCGTGGTAGCGTCCGGGTCATCGGCCACCCCGCCAGGAGCCCCACCGTGTTCGTCCCCACCCCCGTGCAGCAACCTGAGTCCCCGCGCGTGCGGGAGCTGAGTCAGCGCATCCAGGAGCTGGTCCGCGACTTCCAGCATCAGTATCCGATGACGCCCACGGAGATCCGCCAGGCGCTCCAGCATGCGTCCGGCGCGCCGGGCGGAGAGCGACGGCCGGTGGTTGCCGTGGCGCTCGCGGGGGTGGTTGCGGCGCTCGGTATCGCCGTCTTCGTGTCCAGGGCCGCCAAGAGCGGCGGGGACACCACGGCGGTCCCCATCATGATGGTCGTTGCGGTCTTCGCGGCCATGGCCGGCATCTTCCTGGCCATCAAGCGGAGACAGTGACGCGGGCTCACGCCCGGGATTGGCCACATCCTGGTGTTGTGATCCCAGTCACATAGTGAACCGCATCACGGCTCTGGCTGGGCACTTAGGTGTAAGGTGGAGAAGGGCGCCACCCCAGAGGAGCCGGCGTTCATGAGTCAGCGGAGCATGTTCAGGCGTCTGACCAGCCTGGTCGCACTCGCCGTGGTGTATGCGGTTGCGGCCCAGCTCGGGCTGCAGCTCGCGTTCCTGCACGCGAGCGTGAGTCCCGTGTGGCCGGCTACCGCTATCGCGCTGACCGGGGTGCTGCTGCTGGGCCGGGAGGCGGTGGGGGCGATCCTCGTGGCCGCCTTCGCCGTGCACTGGACGGTCACGGGATCCGCGGGCATCTCGGTTGCCATCGCACTCGGGAACGGGATCGAAGCCCTGGTCGCGGCGTCCTGGGTCTCGGGATGGGTGGGCGGGCGCGACGCCTTCGGACGACCGCACCGGGTTGTCCGGTACACCATCGTCGCGGCGGCGGCGAGCAGCATCGGCGCCACCATGGGGTCCATCGCACTCGAGGTGGCGGGTGCCGCCGCGTGGCCAGCGTTCCGGGCCCTCTGGGTTACGTGGTGGCTTGGGAGCACGACCGCCCTGCTGGTCGTGGCCCCGGTGATCCTGCTCTGGATTGCCCGGCCGACCATGTCCTGGAAGCCCGCTCAACTGGCGGAGGCCGCCGCCGCACTGGTGACCGTGGCGCTGGCCGGACAGCTGGTCTTTGGTGAGCTGTCGCCGACCGCGGCGCGTCACCTGCCGCTCGAGTTCCTCGCCATTCCGCC
>DAINBS010000094.1:0-9648 GCA_036732805.1 Gemmatimonadales bacterium
GCCCAGCGCGATGACGGCCGCCGTGGCGGTGTCGGGCGGGACCCCGAGCGCCACCAGGTCGGTGAGCAAGGCCGCCGCGACGGTCACGGACTGTCGCGGACGCTCCGCGCGCAGGAGGGCGAGATCGCCCGGCCGGGCGCCGGCCCGCAGGGCGCTCGCCCCCGCGCCGATCTCGGCGTCGGACACGCCGGGGCCGAGTGCATCGCGCGCGGCGCCCAGGTCCACGGCCAGGCGCCGCACCGCCGCGACGATGCGGGCGTCGTCCGCGCGCTTGCTGGCGCCCTCGAGGGCGCGGTCCACCAGCGGCTCGATGGGCAGGCCGTCACGCCGTGCCGAATCGAGCACCGGCTCCACGCCCGCACGCGCGCCGGCCGACAGCCGCGCGAGGCGCTGGTCCTGCGCGGCCACGTCGCCGCGCGGCGCGAGCGTCGCGACGAGCATAGCGACGGCACCGAGGATCCATCCGCGCCGCATCACAGTCCCCCGATCGTGAGGACGGAGTTGGGCCGTCCGAAGTCGTCGTCCACCGCCCGAGGCGCGCCCGGATCCGGTGTCCAGATCTCGCCGTCCACGAGGAAGGCGTACCGGTAGCGGCCCGGCTCGAGCGGGATCGTGACCGACCACAGCCCCCCGGACGCGTCCGTCGTCATGGGTGTGGAGTCGGCGGTCCAATCGTTGAAGTCCCCTACCAGGGTGACCGCCGAGGCCGCGGGCGCCACCAGCATGAAACGCGTGGGCCGGACGTTGCCGGCGAACGCGGTGAAAGTGGGCACGGCCTCGGGCGCGGGCTGGTCTGCGATGCCGCCCCATGGGCGGACCACGGCCAGCACCAGGGCGGCGGCCGCCGCGAGGATGGCCACGGGCGGCACTCGGACGGGCCGCGGCCGGACCAGCCACAGCCCGGCGCGGCCCACGGGGCCCAGCCGGCGCGGGGCCGGCACGTGCGCGATCTCCGCCATGACCCGCGCGTCGAGCGTGTGGTCCATGGCGACGGGCTCGCGCAGCAGCGCGATGGCCTGGTCGATTTCGCGGTCGTGGTCACGCATGGTCCGCCTCGCTCAGAATCTGGCGCAGCTCGGCGCGGGCGCGCGAGACCCGCATTTTCAGGGCCGGCACGCTCGCTCCCGTCATCGTCGCCATCTCCTCGTAGCTCATCTCCTCCACGAACTTGAGCAAAAACGCCTCCCGCAACGTCGGCGCGAGCCGGGCCAGCGCGGCGCCGATGGCCTCCCGGAGGGCCTGCCGCCCCACGGGATCGTCGCGTGTGGCCGCCCGCTGGAGCGCCGACTCGTCGGCCACGTGCACCCGCTCGCGCCGCCCCCGCTGCGCACCCAGGGTCCGGCAGCGATTCACCAGGATCCCGAACAGCCAGGCCCCGAACCGGTCCGGGTCCGTGCAGCGGCCCAATGACCGGTAGCCCCGCACGAACGTCTCCTGCAGCGCGTCCTCCGCATCGCTCCGATTGCCGAGCATACGGACGGCGTATCGCCCGAGCCGGTCGCGGTACCGGGCCACGAGGCCCGCGTAGGCGTCGCGCTCGCCGGCCAGCACCCGGGCCACGAGCTCGGTATCGCTGGCCTCGCTCACATCAACCATACCCGCCCACCCATTCGGAGGTCACGCCCGGGCCCGAGGGGAGACCGGAGGAAGTGACCATCGCCGGGATCGCGGAGTATCCGAGGCGAAGGCCGTCCGGCCGGCGTCGCTGGCCTAGTTTATACGGTCGCCCGCGGACCCGTCCATGGGCGGCCGCCACCTTCGGTGAGGGAAGGGCTCGTCCATGTCTCGATGTCGTGGTGGGTTGACCGTGTGGATGCTCGCCGGCGCGGCGCTCCTGGCGCCGGTCTCCGCGGCGGCGCAGCTGATCAGCCTCCGCACCATCCCGGTCGCCGCCGGCGACCAGTTCCTGATCTACCCGTCCGAGAACCTCGCCATGGGGGGCGTGCGGATCGCCCTGAGCGACCCGCTGCTCGATCCGTTCATCAACCCGGCGCGCGGCGGTGAGGCCGGAGTGGCGCAGGCCTTCGCCATGCCCACCTTCTACTCCATCGGGCAGAACGCGGGGAGTGCCGCCACCCTGTCGGCCGGAGGGCTGTTCGGCGGGCGGCGCGTGTTCGGCGGGGTGCTGCTCGCCCTCCAGCAGATCAAGAGCGGCGAACCGTTCTGGGGCCCCATGCCGCTCGCCGACCTCGCGATCCTCCCTCCCGACGCGCTCGCCAACCGGTCCAACACCAACAAGTACGCCACCGCCGTGATCGGCATGAATGTCGGGAGCGGGGTCGCGGTGGGCCTGAGCGGCGCCGTATCCGATCTGAATGCCGTGGACGGCGTGGAGCACCTGTATGCCATGGCCGCCCAGATCGACCAGTCGGGAAGCGAGACCGACGTGCGCCTGGGCGCGCGCAAGGACCTCGGCAACGGCGGCCTGCTCGAGGGGGTCGCGGTGTTCAACCGGTTCAACATGACGCACGACGTGTACTACATCGACTGGGTGCTGGTGGACTCCACGACGTGGCAGTGGGAGCAGCAGGAGCGGCGCGAGACGAACCGCGACAAGACCGAGACCTACGGCCTCCAGCTCGGCTTCCAGCGTCCGGTGGGCACGAGCGGCTGGCGGGTGGGCGGATCGCTCACGGGCAACTACAAGGACCACCCCAAGATCCCCAACTACGAGATCGTGAACATCCCGCGCGACCCGGGGCACAGCACGGCCCTCGACATCGGCGTGGGGATCGCGAAGCGGGCGGACGGATTCACGGTGGGCATGGACCTGATCTACGAGCCGGCGTGGAGCAGCACGTGGGCCGACGCCGACACCATCGTGATCACGGCGGGCGGCGACACGATCCCGGCGAACGGACGGACCGTGGAGAACGAGTTCACGTTCTCCAACGCGTTCGTGAGCATGGGCGCGGCGTACGACGTGGGTCCGGCCACGTTCCTCGCGGGGCTGCGCCTCCGCGCCAACGATTACCATCTGGACCAGTGGAACAACGTGACCGAGGAGACGCGGCGGCAGGACGAGCAGTGGATGGAGTGGACGCCCAGCTGGGGCGCGCGGATCCGGCTGAAGGGGGTCGAGTTCCGCTACCTCGGGCGGGTGACGACGGGCACCGGCAGGCCGGGCGTTGCCTGGACCGGCACGGTGGCCGAGCGCAGCGCCGACGCGGGCTACGCGAACGACATCGTGGTGCCGCCCGGCGGACCGCTCACGCTCCAGGAAGCCGACGTGTGGACGCACCAGTTTACGGTGTCCGTTCCGATAAGGTGACGGGTGGGAGGGGTTGGTTGGGAGGGTTCAGGATAGACGGCGAGACGGACAGACGGCCAGCGGTGTGGAGGGGGGAGGTGACGGAAACTGACCTTCACCTGCCGCCTGCCAACCGCTGGCCGTCCTGCCGCCTTGCCGTCTGACCTGAGACCTCAGGCCCCAGGACCCGCCAGCCTAGTACCTCCAGCTCAGCGTATCGGCGCCCGCCGGATGATTCTTCCGGATCTGCTCCATGATCCGCGGAATGAACATCTGGTGATATCGCAGGCGCGAGTACGCGTTGGAACGGGTGTGGTCGCCGTTCCAGCAGTGCTCGGCGCGGTCGCCGTAGTCCACCTCGCCGCCATAGTGCGGATCGGTGGTGCTCTCCAGGAACTCCTCGGCGAGGTACACGGCGTTGTTGAGATAGTAGTTGTCCATGTCGCCCGCGTAGATGAACAGCTTGCCCTTCACCTTGGGGCCCAGCGTCTTCCAATCGCGGCGGAGGATGTGGACCAGGTCGTAGTGCTCGCGCCAGTACTCGGCCACGGCGCGGTCGATTTCGCCGGTGAGCTTGTCCCAGATCCGCTTCGGGTAGCCGTCCGGCCCCACGGGTGAGTAGACCGCCTCCCAGATGTCCCACTGGTCCCCGGAGCGGCTCTTCGTGCCGAGCGCGAGCTCTCGGTGGTTCGACTCCTCCAGCGTCGTGCTCACGTGGCCCAGCCAGTTCCGCTGGCCGGGGCGGGGAGTGCGCTTCCAGCGGCTGTCGAGGTGGTAGGCGTTCCGGTCTTCGTAGATGTTCACGACCGTGTACGCCCGGAAGTCGATGGGATCGGGACAGGCCACCCAGGCGCCGTTGTACTCGTCCGGGTAGAACACCTGCACCGCCATGGCCTCCCAGCCGCCGGTGGACCCGCCGTAGGTGAACCGCGCCCACCCCTCCCCGATGCCGCGGAACCGGCGCTCGATCTCGGGGATCAACTCGTACTGGATGGCGTCGCCGTACGGTCCGTTGTTCTCGGAGTTCACGGCGTACGAGTCGTCGTAGTAGGGCGTGGGATGCTGGATCTCGATCAGGAGGACCCGCGGGAATCCGGGGCCCGTCCAGTCGCGGTAGAAGTCGTGCGCGAGCGAGTCCTGGATCCGGTTGTAACAGTCCAGCCGGAACCGGGCGGCATAGGTACACGGGACGTCGGGGTCGGGCGGCTCGGACCGGAAGCCCCCGAGGTCGGAGGGAAAGTGGCCGTGATTCACGACCAGCGGGTACCGCGCGTTCGGATGGGAATCGAAGCCCTCGGGCAGCAGCACGTGCGCGCCCAGGAACATCGGCCGGCCCCAGAACTTCGTGAGCCGCTCGCTCTGGATGCGGACGTGCTTGACGTACCGGGTGTCCGGTGGGTCCGCAATCGGCGGAACCTCCTGATCCAGCTGGACGCGTGCGGAAGCATCCCCCAGCGTGACCCAGCGAGGCGTGCTGTAGAGGTTGCCCGGCTTCCGGCTCCACTGCTGTCCCTCGCCGCGGTCCGGCGGGAGCTTCACGACATGGCCATCGGCCCGACGGAACGTCTCGTAGCGGTTGAGCAGGACCTGCACCCAGTACCGGCCGGCCGGCAGGGCCGCGAGGCTCTGCACCGGATAGCCGAACACGTCGCCCGCGAACACGGCGTCGGTCCCGGGGCGCCATCCATCGACGTCCATGCCGAACACCACCTGCGTCGTGGGGCCGTCGCCGATCTGGAACCGCGGTTCCGCCGTGGAGTCGGTGGAAACGAGGAGCAGGAGCCGGCCGTCGAGCGGCGTGGCGCTGCGCGAGACGGGGAACGTGACGACCACGGTCGGCCCGGCGACCGGGCGCGCGTGTGGGCCCACGAACGCGACGCCGGCCAGCAGGACGGGTACGCCGATGAGCGATCGGTATGTCATGGCCCAACCTCGATTTGGTGAATTCGCGAGCTGACGAGGGCACGCCGTAACTGACCACCGGTCATGCACCACTTGGGGGCGGGGATGG
This sequence comes from Gemmatimonadales bacterium, assembly GCA_036732805.1. Classification (GTDB taxonomy): domain Bacteria; phylum Gemmatimonadota; class Gemmatimonadetes; order Gemmatimonadales; family GWC2-71-9; genus JAOTWJ01. The sequence goes on from DAINBS010000094.1 coordinate 5,262, forward strand.
TAATAGCTGACCATTGGTCACTTATCATCATGACGCTGGACCTGCCCCTCCGAGAGGCGGCAGGCGTTCGAGCCCCTCGTCCTGGAACGACGCCGGGTCTTCGATGGGCTCGAGGTGGGTGAAGACCGTGCTGTCGGGGACGGTCTGCCGCACGTCGTCCTCGATCTGCTCGAGCAGGTCGTGGCCGTGCTGCACGGACCAGTCGCCGGGGACGAGGACGTGGAACGAGACGAACCGCCAGCGGCCCGCCTGGCGGGTCCGGAGTGCGTGATATCGGACGCCCTTGGCCTGGTAGCCGTCGAGCACCGTGAGGATGGCGTTCAGGGTGTCCTTGTCGAGGCCGGTGTCGAGCAGGCCGAGGGCCGAGCCGCGCACCAGGTGCGCCCCGGTGCGGAGGATGTGCACCGCGAGCGCGATGGCCACGATCGGGTCGAGTACGGGCCAGCCGGTGAGGCTCGAGACGGCGACCCCCGCGATCACGGCCAGCGAGGTCCACACGTCGGTCATCAGGTGCTGTGCGTCGGCTTCGAGCACGATCGAGCGATGCCGTCGGCCGGCCCGGAACAGCACCTGCGCGGTGACCAGATTGATCGCGGCGGCAATCGCGGCGATGGCCAGGCCCAGCACGGGCTGGTCAATCACCCGGGGGTCGAGCAGGCGTCGCAGGGCGGCGTACGCGATGCCGCCCGCCGCGACGAGGATCAGCCCGCCCTCGAACCCCGACGAGAAGTACTCGACCTTGTTGTGGCCGTACGCGTGCTCCTCGTCGGCGGGCCGCGCGGCGACCGTCAGGGCGACCAGCGCGATGCCGGCGGCGAGGAGGTTGACCACGCCCTCCAGCGCGTCGGAGAGCAGGCCCACCGACCCGGTGAGGAGGTACGCCGTGGCCTTCAGCGCGATCGTCGCGGCCGCGGCGATCAGCGAGAAGACGGCATATCGGCGGAGCGTGGGACGGGGCAGGGACTCCTCGATCGCGGCGGGTGAGGGGAATCTGTCCCGCGCGCGGGAGCCTCGCCACCCGGCAGCATGGCGGATGCCCCGGCTCCCCGCGCTCCTGCGGATGGCGCGGGCGCCGCCGTCGGGCGGCTCACCGTTGCCGGTAGAGCCACTCCGATGGCACGTTCCGCCATTCCTCGTCACCCCGCCGCATCCGCAGCTCCAGCGCGTGGTCGCCGTCCCCCTGGAAGTACAGCAGCTCGAAGGGATGCAGCCCCGCCGCAAGCGCGATCGCGCCGGTCGCCGTGTTCGCCGAGTGCGGGCCGTCGTGATCCACCACCGTCTGCCCGGCGACCTGAAGGACGCTGCCGTCGTCGGAGAGCAGCGCGAACTCGTAGACGCCGTCCGCGGGGACGCGGAGAAAACCCGTGAGCCGCGCGCCGAACTGCTCGGCCCGCTCGGTGCCCCTGAGGCCAACGGTGGCGACGGTGTCCCGCGCGGTCGGCACCCACTGCGCGAGTGCCGCGGCCCGGCGCACGGACCGTTCGTAGTAGCCGTACGTGAGTCCCGGCGCCAGGGTCGCGGGATCGAGCCGGGAGGCCGCTCGCAGGGTCGTGCGCTCGACGCGCAGGGTGCGGGCGGGGCCGAGACGGCCGTTCGCCAGCACGAGCCGCGCGGACACCCGCACCCCGCTGTCGGCCACCGGGAGCGTGACCGGCCCGTCGGCGATGCGCCCGCCACCCATGCCCGTACCCGCTGCCGTCCACAGCACGCGCGCGGTGGGCAGCGGGGAGCCGAACCTGAAGGTCACCGAATCGCCGAGCACGAGCCGGGCGCCGTCGAGCCCCTCGGGCTCGGGAATCCGGTACTGCACGCCCAGCGCGTCCAGCCGGGCCAGCTGTGCAGGAAGCCGGCCGGCGAAGTCCGCCCACACGCGCGCCCCCGCGGGCGACCACACCACCTCGGCCAGCGCGAGCATGCGCGGGAGCGCCATGTACTCGACCTGCTCGGGGCTCGTGATGTACTCGGTCCAGATATTTGCCTGCGCGCCGAGCACGTGGCGCGCCTCCGCGTCCGAGAGGTCCTCCGGGATCGGCTCGAACGCGTACACCCGGGCCAGCGACGTATGGCCGCCGATCGCCAGCGGCTCGCCCTCCGGCGGTCCCTGGTAGTGGTCGAAGTAGAGATGGCTGCCCGGGGTCATGACCACGTCGTGTCCCTGCCGGGCCGCCTCGATCCCTCCGGCCGTGCCGCGCCACGACATGACGGTCGCGTCGGGGGCGAGCCCGCCCTCCAGGATCTCGTCCCAGCCAATCAGCCGCCGGCCGCGCGCGCGCAGGAAGGTCTCGATCCGGCGGATGAACCAGCTCTGCAGCCCGGCCTCGTCCTTCAGGCCCTCGCGCCGGATAATCTCCTGGGCGAGCGCACTCTCCCGCCAGCGCCGTTTGGGGACCTCGTCCCCGCCGACGTGGATGTACGGCGACGGGAACAGCTCGAGCACTTCCGTGAGCACGTCCTCGAGGAACGCGAACGTGCGCTCACTTGGGCAGTACACGTCGTCGAACACGCCCCAGCGCGTGCCCACCTCGAACGGGCCCTCCGTGCAGGCGAGCTCCGGGTAGGCGGCCAGCGCGGCCAGCGAATGGCCGGGGATCTCGATCTCGGGAATCACCGTCACGTGGCGCTCGGCCGCGTACGCCACCACCTCCCGCACCTCGTCCTGCGTGTAGTAGCCGCCGTATGGCGTGCCGTCGCCCACGTAGGGGTCCCTCTGTTTGCCGACGACCGTTTCCCGCCGCCAGGCACCCACTCCCGTCAGCCGGGGGTACTTCCGGACCTCCAGGCGCCACCCCTGGTCTTCGGTCAGGTGCCAGTGGAAGACGTTGAGCTTGTAGCTGGCGAGCAGGTCGACGTAGCGCTTGATGAACGCCACCGGGAAGACGTGGCGCCCCACGTCCAGGTGCATCCCGCGATACGGGAACCGCGGGGCGTCCTCGATCGCGACGTGCGGCACGCGGCCGGAGCCATCGAGCGGGACGAGTTGTCGCAGGGTCTGGAGCCCGTAGAAGAGCCCGGCGGCCGTCGCGGCGGAGATGCGCACGCCGTCGCCGTCGGCCACCAGCCGGTAGCCCTCGGCCGGGCCCTCCGGCTCCGGCTCGAGCGCCAGGGCCACCCGCGCGCCGGGGCGGCCGTCCGCCGGGCAGGCGCCGCCGGAGAGGATCTCACGCGCCAGGGCGCCCAGGGGGCGAACGTCGGCGCGCGTGGTGTCGGCGACGATGGGAGTCGCGGCGCAGAGCTGCACCCAGCCGGCCCCCGGGGTGAGCCGTACCGGGCGGGGAACGATCGAAGGCGAAGGCTGCGCGAACAGGGGTGCCGTGAAGGCGAGGGCGAGGACGAGAACGCGGGTGGGCATGGCTGAAGGGTTTGCGCACGGCGCGGGTGCCGTCAAGGGACCGCATTTGCGGACCCGGTCCCCCGCGGCGTATCGTATTCCAGGGGAGGCGTCATGCGGTTGTACCACCGGACTTCCATTGCCGAGGCGGTCGAGATCGGGCGTCGCGGGTTCCGGGACGAGCGCTGGTCGTTCGCGGTGCGCGAACGCGACAACATGGAGGTCAAGCTCACGGGCGTGTGGCTCACCGACCGCCCGCTGAGCGAGGCCGAAGGGCCCCCGGGGGACGCGCTGCTCGAGGTGGAGGCGGACTTCAGCGAGGAGACCCTCGCCACCTTCGAGCTCGAGGGCGTGTTCTGGGACGTGCACCTGTACGTCGTGCCCGCGGAGGTCCTGGCCAACCGGACACGCTCGCGGATCATCGAGGTGGATCCGAGCACATCGTGGTTCCATGACGTGCGCCGCTCTCCCGAGACGTGACCTGGCTCACTGGCGTCCCGGAGGGTGTTTTCCTACCTTCGTCCCATGGGCCACTACACGCTCGTCGTTTCCAACCCGCCGCAGGTCGACGTGGACGCGGAGCGGGCCGCTCCATTGCTGGGCCTGACTCCCGAACAGTTCGTCTCGAAGGCCACCTACACCGTACCCGAGATCTGGTTCGCGCATCCTGACCGCGCCCGGGCGGGGGAAGTCGCCGACGCGCTGCGGGGCGCCCGCTGCCGCGTCGCGGTGTTCGACAGCGGGGAGTTCGTGGGCGTGCCGCCCCGGCGGCGCGTGCGCTCGTTCTCGTTCACGGACACGGGGCTCGTGGCGCATGCGGAGGACGAGGAGGCGGAGGTCGAGTACGGCGATCACGCGTCGCCGTCGATCTACGTCGAGTTCCCGCTCGCTCCGGATGGCGCCCGGGAACTGGCCGCGCGCGTGCCGGAGCTCGAAGGGCGCGAGGTCTCGGTGCTCATCTGGACGACGACCCCCTGGACGATCCCCTCGAACCTGGCGATCGCCTTTCATCCCGAGGTGGATTATGCGGCCTACGACGTGGACGGCCGCGCCGTGGTC
>DAINBS010000095.1:0-9637 GCA_036732805.1 Gemmatimonadales bacterium
CGCAACGCCCGGGGCGGCGACTATGGCGCGGTGCGCATCTACCGGTACCGCCGGCTCTCGCCGCCCGACAGCGCGCGCGTCTTGGCCTGGACGGACGACGGAGCGCCGGCGCTCGTCGAGTCGCGGCTGGGCGCCGGGCGCGTGCTTCTCTGGACCTCGGACTTCGGCAATGTGTGGAACGACCTCGCGGTCCGCGCGGTGTTCCTCCCCACCATCCACGAGTCCGTTCGTTATCTGGCGCGGCACCGCGAGCCGCCGGCGTCGTACACCGTGGGCCAGACGGTGGAGCCGGCCGACCTGGGCGGCGACTCTGTGGAAATGGTCCTCGAGGCGCCCGACCGGTCCCGCACCGCCATTCCCGCCGGTCCCCGCACGCCGCTCGCGCTCGAGCGGGCGGGCCTCTACCTGCTGCGGCCCATGGCCGGCGGCGCGGGGCTGCCCTTCGCCGCGAACCTCGATCCCGCCGAGTCCGATCTGGCCCAGCTGGACCGGTCGGCGTTCGTGGCGGCCGCGGCCGGCGCGGAGCCGGGCGACGGCGGCGCGGGCGGCGGGCCCGACCTCACGGCGGAGGAACGCGAACGGCGCCAGCGGCTGTGGTGGTATGCGGCGCTCGCGGCGCTGGCGATCCTGATGACGGAGTCGGTGATCGCGGGGGTCCGGCCCCGGGGGATGGGAACGTGAGCGGGCTGGAACGCCGTTCGCGGGCGGGGTATGCTCCCAATAGCCCGGTCCCCAGCCGCGCGAGGGTCTCATCGTGAAACCAGATCTCCTGGTCGTGATCCGCGCGGCGCGGCGCCGGTGGCGTCTCCGCGTTCTGCTGCACGGCATGGCGTGGGTGGGCGTGGGCGGCCTGGTCACGGTGCTCGTGGGCGCGTGGGGCGTGGACCACTTCCGGTTCTCAGCCGCGGCGCTCGCGGTGTTCCGCGCACTCGCGTGGGGCACCATCGCGGGCCTGTTCGCGTGGCGCGTGGTGCGCCCCCTCGCGCGCCGCATCACGGACGAGCAGGTCGCCCTGTATCTCGAAGAACACGAGACGTCGCTCGACGGCGCGGTGCTCGGAGCCATGGCCGCGGGCCGCGGCGGGCCGGATCTCGTCTCGCCGTCCCTGATGGACCGCATCGTGGCCCGGGCCGTCGAGCGGCTGGAGCAGGTGGAGCGCGGCCGGCGCATCGAGCGGCCCACCCTGCAGCGGTCGGGCGGCGTGCTGGCAGCCGTCGCCGCGGTGAGCGTCGGGGCGTGGCTGCTCGGTCCCGGATCGGTGCGCACCGGCCTCCCGTTCGTGGTGTCGCCGTTCCGGAGCGCCGCGGAGACGCCCTACGCCATCGACGTGCAGCCGGGAGACTCGACCGCCGCGCGCGGGGCCGACCTCCGCGTCCGCGCCCTGCTCCGCAACTTCACCGCGGAAGACGTGACGCTGGTGCTCCGGCCACGGGGCGCGCAGGAGTGGGAGCGGGTGAGCATGCAGCGCGCGGGTGAAGGGGAAGGCGTGGAGTACCTGCTGTTCGACCTGCGGGACACCACCGAGTACTTCGTGACCGCCGGCGGCGTGCGGTCGCCGGTGTACCGCCTGGCGGTGGTGGACCTTCCCTACGTCGAGACCATCTCCCTGCTCTACACGTTTCCGGCGTACTCGGGGCTCGAGCCCGTCCGCGAGGAGGATGGCGGCGACATCGCGGCGCTGGTGGGCACGCGGGTGCGCGTGGAGGTCGTGCCGACCATCACCGCGTCGGGCGGCGCGCTGCTCGTGGGCGCCGACACGATACCGTTCGCTCCGGGGGAGACGCCGCTGGCCGGCGAGATCGAGGTGCGGGAGAGCGGGTCCTACCGCGTGCTCCTCGCGGGGCCGGACGGCCGCCTCGCCCCGGCGTCACGCGAGTACTTCATCGACGCGCTGGAAGACCAGCCGCCCGTGGTCCGCATCAGCGAGCCCGGCCGTGACGTGTCGGTCACGTCGGTGGACGAGCTGTTCGCCGAGGTGACCGCCGAGGACGATTTCGGGCTCCGCCGGGTGGAGCTGGTCTATACGGTGAACGGCGGGGCCGACGTGACGCGGGAGCTGTACGGCGGCCGGGGCGCGCGGAAGGACGTCACGGCCGGCCATACGCTGTACCTGGAAGAGATGTCGCTTGTCCCCGGCGACGTGATCGCGTACTACGCGCGCGCGGTGGACGCGCGCCGGAACGGCGAGCCCGCGGTCACCGACATCTACTTCGTGACGATTCGGCCGTTCGACCGGCAGTGGCGCGCCGCCGACGAGCGCGGGGCCCCGGGCGGCGAGCAGGGAGGCGGCGCCTCGCCCGGCGAGCTGTCGAACCGGCAGCGCGACATCATCGCGGCCACGTTCCGGCTGGTGAGGGACCGCGCGCGCTTCACGGAGCGCGAGTGGCTGGACAACCTGGGCACGGTGACGCTCATGCAGGGCCGGCTCCGCGAGGAGGTGCAGACGCTGCTGCGCCGGTTCGAGACGCGCGGGGTGGCGGAGCTGGACACGACGCTCGCCACGGTGGCGGCCGCGCTCCCCCAGGCGGCCGAGGCCATGGTGGAGGCGGAGGAGCGGCTCGGGCGCCGGATGCCGGACTCGGCGCTGTCGCCCGAGCAGCGGGCGCTCCAGCAGCTCCAGCGCGCGGAGGCGGCGTTCCGGGAGCGGCAGGTGCAGTTGGGCCAGCAGGGTGGAGGCGGCGGTGGTGGCGGGGCAAGCGCCGAGGAGCTGGCGGACCTGTTCGATCTCGAGATGGACCGGCTGCGCAACCAGTACGAGAGCGTCGAGCGCGGGCAGCAGCGGCAGACGGAGCAGCAGACGGACGAAGCGCTGGAGAAGCTGCGGGAGCTGGCGCGGCGGCAGCAGCAGGAGAACGAGCGCCAACGCGCGCGCGCGGCCGGCGATCAGGCGGCGGGCGGCGCGGAGGGGCAGCGGCGGCTGGCCGAAGAGGCGGAGGAGCTGGGACGCCGGCTCGAGCGTTTGTCGCGCGAGCAGCGCAACCCGGAGCTGGGGGAGGCGGCGCGCCGGCTGCAGGGTGCCGCCAACGCCATGCGGCAGGCGGCGGCGGGACAGCGCGGTACCGCCCAGGGGGAGGCGGCGGCCGAGCGGCTGCGCGATGCGCAGCGCCGGCTGGAGGAGTCGCGCGGCGCCGGGCAGCAGCGCGACCTCGAGGACGCGCTCCGCCGGGCGGAGCGGCTGGTGGAGCAGCAGGACGAGGTGCGGAGCCGGATGCGCGAGCTCCCCGCGGACCCCACGGCCCGGCAGGACGGGCTGCGCCAGCTCTCGGAGCGAAAGGACGCCATGGCGGAGGAAGTGGATCAGCTGGAGTCCGAGCTGGACCGGCTGGCGCGGGATACGCACGGCGAGCAGCCGGACGCCTCGGAACGGCTGCGGGCCGCGGTGAAGGACACGCGGGACAAGCGGCTCCAGGACAAGATCCGCTACTCGCGCGGCGTGATGGCCGAGCGCTCGTCGGAGTACGCGGAGGCGTTCGAGGAGAGCATTGCCGGAGACCTGGAGGCGCTGCGGGACGGCATCGCCGACGCCGCGGGGCGGATGGGCGAGCCGGAGGGTCGGGGGCGCGAGCGCGTCCTGGATCAGGCGCGCGACGTGGCGCGGGCGCTGGAGTCGCTGGGCGAGCGTGCGCGCGAAGGCTCCGGGACGGACAGCGCCGGCGGTGCGGGCCGTGCGGGCGGCCGCGAGCGGCAGTTGCGCGACGAGATGGGGCGGCGCGCCGGTGAGCTGCGCGAGCTGCGCGACGCGGCGGGGCGCGAAGGAATGGACACGGGGCCGCTCGAGGAGATCGCGCGGCGGCTCGATCGCATGGACGCCTCGGGTGCCGTGGGCACCCCGCGCGGTCTCGAGCAGCTGGCCGAGGCCATCCAGGCGCTCAAGGACTTCGAGTTCGCGCTGCGGCGGGAGCTGATGGCCGCCGGCGGAGCGCCGCCCGTGCTCAGGGCGGGTGAAGACATTCCTCCGGAGTACCGCGCGGCGGTCGAGGAGTACTACCGACGGCTGGCGGAGCGGCGTCGGTAGGTCAGGCTCAGTCCCGCGCTGAAGCGCGGGCTCGGCCGAGAAACCAGACGCTGAAGCGTGAACTGCCCCGGCGTGGCGTCCTTCAGGACCTGGTTCCTTGGCCGAGCCCGGGCTTCAGCCCGGGACTCCTTTCCCCGTCGCCTCCCCTCAGCTCTTCGCCCGCTTGACGGCCACCGCCTCGCCCTTCGGCGCCTCCTCCCTCACCGTTCCCAGCACGGCCGGAAGCTCGATTCCGGCCTGGTGTGCCAGTTCGTGCACGGCGGGCAGTGACCCGATCAGGCTGGACAGAAACTCGGCCGTGGCGCTGCTGCCGCCCGCCTGGCTCCGGCCGCCTTCCCACACGGTGATCTTGTCGATCTTGAGGTTCTGAATCGCCTTCACCTGCTCGGCGACGAGCTTGGGCATCTGCTCGATGAGCAGCAGCGTAGGCGCGATCTGGGGATTCTCCGCACACGCCGCCACCAGCCGGCGATAGCCCTCGGCCTTGGCCTCGAGCACCTGGAGCGTGCCGGTGGCCTCGGCCTGGTACCTGGCGAGCATCGCGTCCGCCGTGCCCCTCGCCTCGCGGCGTGACCGCTCGGCCGCGGCTTCGGCCTCGACCTCGATCCGCTTCTTCTCGATCTCCTGCGGTGCCAGCTGCTCCTTGGCGAGCCGTGCCAGCTCCTTCTCGCGCTCGGCCTTGAGGACCTCCTCCTCCGCCCGGGCCGCCGCCACCTTGGCCTGCTGCATGGCCTCGGCCCGCACCTGCGCCAGCGTCGCGTTGGACCGCGCGATCTCCGCCTGCGACGTGTTCTCGCCCTGCACCGCGGTGGACTCGGCCCTGGCCACCTGGATGCGCTGGGTCTGTTCCGCTTCCTTCGTGGCCGCGACGGTCTCCGCCGTGCGCTGCGCGGTGGCAATCGCAGCGTTGCGGCGGGACTCCACCTCGCCCGTTACCGCGGTCGCGTCGAGCGCCGCCACGGCCACACGCTGCTTCTGTTCGGCCACCTTCTGGCCTTCGACGGAGGACGCCTGCTCGCGGGCCACGTTGATCGTCTTCTCGCGGTCGGCAATGGCCTGGCCCGTGGCACCATCCCGCTCCTGCTGAGCCACCTCGACCCGGGCGCGGTTGATGGCCTCGGCCGCGGCGCGCTTCCCGATCGCTTCGATGTAGCCGCTCTCGTCCGTGATGTCGCGGATGTTCACGTTGATCAGTGACAGACCGATCTTGTTGATCTCCTCGGTCACGTTGGTGTTGATCAGCGCCATGAACTTCTCGCGGTCCTTGTTGATCTCCTCGATCGAGAGGGTCGCGATCACGAGACGGAGCTGGCCGAGGATGATGTCCTGCGCCTGATCCTTGATCTTCGGTTCATCCAGGAAGAGGAGGCGCTCGGCCGCCGCGTTCATCAGAACCGGGTCGGTCGAGATGCCGACGGTGAAGGTCGACGGCACGTTCACGCGGATGTTGTTGAGCGAAAGGGCCCCCTGGAGCGGAATGTCGATCACCATGGGCTCGAGCGTCAGATAGGTATAGTCCTGGAGCAGCGGCACCACGAACTTGCCGCCGCCGTGGATGCACTGCGCCGCGCGATTGCCGCCGATCTTGCCGAAGAGGACCAGGACCTGGTTGCTGGGGCAGCGTTTGTACTGCTTGACGATGAACACCACGAAGAACGTGAAGAGCAGGCCGACCGCGCCCACGAGGCCGAGCCAGACGGCCGGCGTCGTACCGATGTCGGCCTGGAGAGCGAGCAGCGTCAGCGAGAGCGGCATGGTCAGGCTCCGGGAGCTGGAAGTTCCGGCGTCACGCGCTCGACCGTAAGCGTGTGGTCGTCGTTGATGGCGGTGATGCGCACGGTCGCCTGCGCGTCGAGGCCGGCGCCGTCGGTCACGGCGGGGTAGTACTGCATCCGCTCATCGACCACGACGCGGACCACGCCGCGGCCAAGACGGCGCTCGGGGATGGTGACGTACACCACGCCTTCCTCGTAGAGCGCGGCCTCCATGGACTGCGTGCCGCTGCTCTGCATCCGGGCGATCCAGAGGAGCAGCTTGCCCAGGATCCACGCCATGGCCGATCCCGTCACGAGGCCAACGCCCACACCCGCCAGGACGGGCCAGCCCCAGCCGCGGACGATGCCGAGCCCGCCCCAGCCGAATCCCATGAGGAAGGCGGCGACGGCCTGGAGTGACAGGACCTTGAACGCGGAACTGGAGTCGGTGTGACCGGTGACGTCGCCGGGGTGGCCCGCGTCGACGTGGATGCCAATGTCCTGATGGAGATCGCCGCCGTCCGCGACGAACATGAGCACCAGACGACCGAGGAAGAACAGCGTGCCGAGGAGGGCCGGCACGCCGAAGAGGGCCGCATTGCCGCCGAGCAGGACGTCCAGCATGGGCACCGGTACCGGAAGAAGTGGCCACCGTGAAGATGGACCCGCAAACCGGGCGCGGTAAGAGGCGGCATCTCGAGCCCACGATCCGCTCAGGGGGACCAGCGGCAGTCGGTGCGCTCGCCGTCCGTGCCGCTCCCGCACTGCGGTTCGCATCGACGAGTTATCGTGGTGTCTCGGCGGCCGCCTCGCCGTCCGTGCCCCTCCGCGCCCTGCGGTTTGCGTAGGGGGAGTGTTCGTAACGGTGGGCCTGCAAACCGACGTGCGCTCCGCGGCACGGACGGCTCGCGCCCCATCGGCCTGGCGACGTGACCGCCTGACCGCCTGTCCGCCTATCTTCCTCCCATGATCCGCTTCGGCGTCGCGGGCTGGGACTACGCGGACTGGTGGGGGCCGGTCTATCCGGCCGACCGCAAGGGCAAGCGGTCGTTCGACCCGCTCGCCTACCTCGCGCGCTACTTCGACACCATCGAGATCAACTCGACGTTCTACCGCCCGCCGTCGCAGCAGTCGGCGATATCATGGGCGCGGCGCGTGGCCGAGTGCCCGCCGTTCCGCTTCACCGCCAAGCTGTGGCAGCGGTTCACGCACGAGCGCGACCGCGCGTGGACGCTCCCGGAAGTGGACGAGGTGCGGCGTGGGTTCGCGCCGCTCGCGGAAGCGGGGCGGCTGGGGTGCGTGCTGGTGCAGTTCCCGTGGTCCTTCAAGCGTGACGCCGCCGGGCGCGAGTGGCTCGGCGACCTCGTGCAGGTGTTCTCCGAGTTTCCGCTCGCGGTCGAGGTACGGCACAGCTCGTGGAACGTGCCGGAGTTCTACGCGGCGCTGCGCGACCACGGTGTCGCCGCGGTGAACATCGACCAGCCCATCTTCGGCCATTCCATCAAGCCGGGCACCGAAGTGACGTCGCCCATCGGCTACGTGCGGCTCCACGGCCGCAACTACGAGAACTGGTTCCGCGACAACGCCGAGTCGCACGAGCGGTACGACTATCTCTACACGAAGGACGAGCTGGCGGGCTGGCTCGACCGAATCCATCAGGTGGCCCGCCAGGCACAGGAGACCTACGTCGTCGCCAACAACCACTACCGCGGCCAGGCGCCTGCGAACGCGCTTATGCTGAGAGCGATGGCTGGGGAGAAGGTCGAGATCCCGCACGAGCTTCGAGTCGCGTTCCCGGGACAGTTCGCAGAGCGGGAGTGAGGGCAGCAAGGGCAGAAAGGGCAGGCTGCCCTCCTGCCCTCCCTGCCCTTGCCCTTGAGATATTTAGCCAATCATCTAAATTATGTCCCATGTCCCGTGACGGTGCATTCAAGGCCCTGGCCGATCCCACGCGGCGGCAGATCCTGGAGATGCTCGCGGACGGGGATCTCACGGCCGGCGAGATCGCGGAGCGGTTTCCGGTTGCCTTCGCGTCGGTGTCGCATCATCTGGGGGTGCTGCGCGAGGCGGGCCTGGTGGCGTCGGAGCGGGAGGGGCAGCACATCCGCTACCGGCTGAACACCACCGTGTACCAGGAGGTGGTGCGCTACCTCATGAAGATGGTGAGAGGAGGGTCGCGGCGTGCATAACCGCTGGCTCGGCTTCGTCGTGGCGGCGATCGCCGTCGTGGCCGCGATCTGGGCCTACCCGCAGCTACCGGAGCAGGTGGCCACCCACTGGAACCTCCGGGGCGAGCCCGACGGCTACTCCGGCCGGTTCGTCGTGGGATTCGTGTTCCCGCTCGCGATGTTCGGGCTCGCGGCCCTCGCGCAGGTGCTGCCGAAGATCGACCCCAAGCGCGCGAACTACCCCAAGTTCCTCGAAACGTACTGGCTGCTGATCAACGGCATCCTGATCTTCATGGGCGTCCTGTACCTCGCGATGGTAGGCGACGCGATCGGGCTCCCGGTGCCGATCCAGCGCGTGATGCCGATCACCCTCGGCTTCCTCTTCATCGTGGTCGGAAACTACCTCGGCCGGGTGCAGCCCAACTGGTTCCTCGGCATCCGCACGCCCTGGACGTTGTCCAGCGACACCGTGTGGCGGAAGACCCACCGTCTGGGCGCGTGGCTGTTCGTGATCGCGGGCGTGCTGTTCATGGTGTCGGCGTTCGTGCCCGGCCTCGGCGCCGGCGTGCCCCTCGCGGTGATCATCATGGGACTGGTGCTGACACCCGTCGTGTATTCCCTCTACCTCTGGATCCGGGAGCGGTCGTCATGACCCTGCTGTCACACGCACTCGTCTTCGGCGCACTCGCGCTGATGCCCTGGCAGGCCGCCCGTGGCCAGGCGGACACCGTCCCCCCGGCCGGCGTCAGCGAGCGGGGGTTCACGTTCCAGAGCGGCGCGCTCGAGCTCGCCGGCACGCTCACGCTGCCCGACGGCGTGGAACGCCCTCCTATCGCCATCATCGTGGCGGGCTCGGGCCCCACGGACCGGAACGGGAACCAGGGTCGGGCCCTGCGGACGAACACATACGCCCAGCTCGCCTGGGGGCTCGCGCAACAGGGTGTCGCATCGCTCCGCTATGACAAGCGGGTGCTCCCGGCCACGAAGGGACAGATCGATCTTCCCTCGCTGGCGTTCGACGATTTCGTGACCGACGTTGCGGCCGCGACGAACGCGGTACGGGCCGACTACGCGAAGATCTTCGTGCTGGGCCACAGCGAAGGCGGCAGTCTCGCGATCCGGGCCGCGGCGCGCGGGTTGGCGGTGGATGGCCTCATTCTGGTCGCGACCCCGGGCCGAGACATGGCGACCATCCTCCACGAGCAGCTGTCCCGGCAGCTCGATGCGGCGATGCTGCTCCAGTTCGACAGCGCCCTCGCGCGCTACCTTCGGGGAGAGGAGCCCGGCGACCTCCCCGCGGGGCTCCGGGTGCTCGTCATGCCGGTGAACCGGCGGTTCATGCAGGGCTGGGCCTCACTCGATCCCACCGGGGAACTCGCCGCCGTGCGGGCCCAGGTGCTGATCGTCCAGGGTGAGAGGGACATCCAGGTGCGCGTGCGCGACGCCGAGGCGCTCAAGGCCGCCAGGCCGGACGCACAGCTGTTTGTGGTCCCGGGGGCGACGCACACGCTCAAGGCCGCCGCGGACACCCTGATCGGCGCGCAGATCGGGAGCTACGCCGACCCGACGCTGCCGCTGGTGGAGGGTGTGGTGGACTCGATCGCGGCGTTCGTGAAGAGGGTTAGCCGTTAGCCGTTAGCCGTTGGCCGTTAGCCGTTAGCCGTTGGCCGTTGGCCGTTAGCCGTTAGCCGTTAGCCGTT
>DAINBS010000096.1:0-9631 GCA_036732805.1 Gemmatimonadales bacterium
TTGAGCAGCAGCACGTCCCGCACGAGGGCGCCGTCACCGAGCGCCGGCCGGCTCAGGTCGCGGGCGTCCGGGCCGTAGGTGACCCCGCGGGGGCCGTCCACCGCGCATGCCCGGGCGAGCGCCGCCGACAGGGCGAGGGGCAGATGACGCGTCCAGGCCACGATGGCGTCGTGGTCAGCCGCATCCAGGATGACCGGATCCGCATCGAGCACCCCCGCCCAGAAGTCCGCGACCTCGCGCGCGGGTCCGTCGTCGTCGCCCACCGGCGTCACGTATACGAGCGCCCGTCGAAAAGCCGCCGGCTCCGCGCTGTCGAAGCCGCCGTGGCGGAGCTGGACCGCGGGATGAGAACCGGCGAACGCCCGGGCCAGGCCGGCGGTGCGGGCCGCCAGCACGACGCCCTCCTTGGCCGGGATCACATCGGTGCATACGGCACCCGCCCCGAGGTGCCGTGCCACCTGCGGCAGCATCTGAAACGTGACGGCGGGCGGCGTGGCCAGCACCACGACCTCCGCCCGCTCGACGAGGAATCGCAGGCTTGGCGCAAGATCCGTGACGGCCCCCGCCCGCACCGCTGCGACCCCCTCGGCGGGCCAGGGCGTGAACCCGAGCACTCTGCGCACGCCGGCGAGGCTCGCCTGCCAGGCGATCGAGCCGCCGATGGCTCCGAGGCCGACGACGCCGAGCGTGTCGGGACGCATGGGGGGAAGATAGGCGGACAGGCGGGTAGGCGGGCAGGCGGTCAGATCTCTGTCCGCCTGGCTGCCTCCAAGGAAGCTCCGCACAAGTCTCGCGGTGGGATGCTGCGGCCGCTGAAGTGAGCAACTAGGGCTGGATGGTGGGCCGGGAACCGCCTCACTTACGCGACCTCCGCACCCCACCGTTTCGACTTGTGCAGAGACTCCCTAACCGCCCACCGCTAACGGCTAACGGCCAACGGCCAACGGCTAACGGCGCTAACGAGCGAGGAGGATGCCGAGGAGGGCGAAGGCGAGCGTGGCCGCGGCGTACAGGCCGAGCACCGATCGGCGGGCCCTGACCGCCATGGCGAGCAGTGTCACGAACGGGGCCGCGACGATCACGGCAATGCCCGCACTCGCGGCGAGCTGGGCCCAACGCCCGGCCTCGCCGGTCAGCAGCCGCAGCGCGCCCGCGACCGCGACCAGCGCGGTGCCGGTCCAGAGGCCGGCACGCAGGAGGGAGGCGGCGACCAGCTGGAGATCACGCATGTGCGAAGGCCCGCAGCAGCATGCGCATGGCCACGTACACGAGCAGCAGCGCGAACCCGCGCTTGAGCCAGGCCGCGCTCACGCGATGCGCAACCGCCGACGCGAGGCTGGCGCCGATCAGCACACCGAGCATGGTCGGAGCAACCACCGGCAGATCCACGTCACCGCGCACCAGGTACACGGCCGCGCCGGAGCCCGCCGTCAGGCCAATGAGATACGTGCTGGTGGCCGCCGCCCGGTGGAAGTCGAGGCCGGCCAATCCGTGGAGGAGCGGCACGAAGACGATTCCACCGCCCACGCCAAGGAGGCCACCGATCATCCCGCCGGCGCCGGCTACCGCCCGGGCCAGGACGCCGTGGGGCGCCGTGACCGCTGGGGGCGGCGCGCCCGCGTGCGGCCAGAGCTGCCACGCGGCGCCCACCGTGAGGACCGCGAACGCGACGAACAGCCCGCGCACCGGTATGAATGGTGCAGCCAGCGCGGCCCCGACCGCCCCCAGCGCGGCGAAGGCCTGGAGCCGCAGCGCCGTGTCCGGATCCACCATGGCGCGCCGGAAATGGACGGCGGATCCGGCCACCGATGTGGCAACGACGCAGACCAGACTCGTGCCGACGGCCGCGGGAAACGGCTCGCCGGCCAGGAGGACGAGCGCGGGGACCAGGATGACGCCCCCGCCAACGCCCAGGAGCGCCCCGAGTATCCCGGCGCCCGCGCCGAGCGCGATCAGGACGATCGGTAGCGGTTCCACGGAGCGGCACGCAGCCCGGCGCGGAGTGGTTTCGCGGCGTCGCCGCGGTTAGACTGCCGCCTCGTCGCGGGAGGTCCGATGAAGCGCAGCATCATGATGCTCGTGGTTCTCGGGGTCGCGCTGGTGATTGGCTACCTCGTCTGGGGCAGCACCCACCTCGTGCAGGCGGAGTGCGAGGTATGCGTGGAGTACAACGGCCAGCAGCAGTGCCGGCGCGGCAGCGGCACCAACGATGCGGAGGCGCGGCAGGCCGCCCAGAAGGCCGCGTGCGCCGTCATGGCTTTCGGGATGAACGAGTCCATCGCGTGCGGCAATACCCAGCCCAAGGTCGTGCGCTGCCCCGCGCCGCCGGCACCCTGACCCCCCGCGGTCAGCGCCACCCGATGCCGATCGCGATGCCCACCTGCTCGACCGTCTCGCGGCGCACGCCGTCTCCCAGCTCGAGGCGTTCCACGCGGTAGCGGAGCCGGGCCGAGAACGGCAACCGGCCCACGGCAATCCGCAGGCCGCCCTCCAGACCGCGGCCAGCATCCAGCGGCTCCGCGACGTCCGCCGAGGCACCAACCGTCATCCACCCTTCGACGTAGGCACCGAGGAAGGGCCGCAGCAGATCGGCGCCGCCGCGTGCCCGCAGCTCCCACAGGACCCACCGCTCCGTTCCACCGGCCTCCGTGTACGCGCGGATGTGCGGCCCGCCACCCACGCTCACCCAGCGAACGGGCGTCACCCACAGCAGGGCTTCCCCCTCCACCAGATTGACCTCGTCCGTCACCTCGTCGGCAGTGAGCGGACTCTCGAAGTAGCGCACCCCGAGGGTCGCGGGCCCTATGCCGAACGCGCCTTCGATCCCGAACCCCACCCCGGTGAACGACCGGGTGCCGTCGACGGGCGAGATCCGCTCGACGCGCGCATTGGCCACCCCCACGCGCAGAGCACCCGACTGGGCCATGGCGGCGTGCGGGAGGCACCACGCGATCAGGAGCACGAGGGTCCGCGTGGGTTTCACGAGCCCTCCTGATCGATCACCTGCGGCGGACCGGTCCGAATCCGCACCTCGGCGGTCACGCGCCGGCGCTCGTTTTCCGCCGCCGCGGCCGCGACGCCCGCGCGCCAGGCCGTCCGGGTACTGTCGTTCGCCGCGATGTTCTCGGGAATGGGCTGCTCCGCACGGCCGATCACGAACCCGACCACCCCCGCCACCGCGATCGCCGTGCCTGCCGCGAACCGACCGCTCGAGAGGCTCGCGTCGGACGCCAGCGCCGAGGGCGCTCCCGCCGTGACCGCCCCCAGGAGCAGGCCGCCGACCAGCGACTCCCAGCTGCCGCGCGCCGCCCGCTGCTCCGGGAGAAGGTCGCGCGGCTCGAGGGGGATCGGCAGTGTGTCAACCTCCTGACGCACGATGTCGAGGGGGACGCGGAGGACACGGGCCGGCGCGCCCGCCGGAGAGAGCGACGATACCACGAGCCAGTAGCGTCCGGTGGTGATGGGCAGGCCGGCGCCCGTGCGCCCGTCCCAGCTGACCGACAGCGAGTCGCCGATCGGACCGGCATACAGGTTCCGCACCACCGAGGCGTCCGGCCGCTGCACGTCCACGCGGATCTGATGGAACGTGCTCCCGATCAGCCGCGTGGTGAATCCGTCGGTTCCCGCGGGGAACCTGGTCTCGGGGAGGACGGTCGCGCCGACCGCGGGGGTCATGCGCCGCGCGGCATCGAAGACGGATGTAACCTCGGGTGGGAAGACCAGCCGGTCAACGCGGTAGCCCGGCGCCAGGCGGACGAGATTGCGGAAGACCGTCTGCGCGGAGTCGCCGTGGCCCCGATAGATCTCGACCGCCGCCAAGTACATGAGGGCCCTGGCGCGGAGGGCGGTATCGGGACGCGACGCGAGCAGTGCGTTGGCACGGACGAGAAAACCGGCGGCGTCGTCGAACTCGAGATTGCGATACGCGCTGACGCCGGAGGCGACAAGGGAGTCCGGGTCTTGTGCCCCGAGTGGCGCGGCGACGGCCGGGAGAAGCGCGGCCAGGAGGAGAAGCGGACCGCGCCTCACGGCTCGAGGGGCTGCAGCACGATGTCGGTAATCCGTACGGTATCGCCGGCGACGACGCGGATCTCCTGCTGCCACGGAACGAAGCCGTCACGCATGATCCGGAGGGTGTGCATACCGGGCTCAAGTCGCAGGTTGACCTGTGGGGTGTTCCCGACGAGCCGACCGTCCACGTAGAGCGAGCCCCACGGCGTGGCGTTGATGAAGAGGGTTCCCGGGGTTGCCGATGGCGGCGGCGGAGCCGTACGCACCCGCGGCGGGCGGGGCGCGGGCGCCGCTTCGCCAGCAGCGTCGGTTCGCGCGGGGGTCGCTTCGCGGGCGGGAGCTGGCGTGATCGGCGGCGGTACCGGCGTGGGGCCTTCGGCCCACCCGGCAGCCCCGGCAGCCCCACCACGCTGCCACCGTGCGAAAGCCCACCCACCCCCGACCACGGCAGCGACGATCGTCACACCCGCCAACGCCAGCCACCAGCGGCGCGTCGACCGCTGTGACGGCGGCACGACAACGACCTGCGCCCCCGCGGGCCGCGCCGAGGGCGCAAGCATGGTTCCGGACGGACGGATGGACGCCCCGCTCAGGACCGCCACAAAGTCGAGCACCGAGCCAAAGCGCTCCGTGGGCTCGTCCCGAAGCGCCCGGAGGATGGCCGTCTCGACGTGCGGCGGGACGTCCGGACGGAGGTCCCGCAGAGGCTGAATCACTCCAGCCCGCTGCCGCCGCGCGTCGTCAACCGTCGCGGCCTCGTAGGGCGGGCGGCCGGCCAGGCAGGTGTAGGCAATAGAGGCCAGTGAGTACTGATCGGCCGCGGGGCCCATGAGGCGGCGTTCGAGCAACTCCGGCGCGGCGAACGGGAGATCCAGCAGCGCCTCCCAACCGTGACCCGGCCCGGCTGCGCGGTAGATGGCGGCCGCGGTCCCCGGATCCGTGATCCGCACCCAGCCTTCGGCGTCCACCAGGACGGTCTCCCGGCCGATGCCCGCGTGCACCACAGCGTTCCGATGCAGGTACTCGAGCCCGCTCGCGGCCTGCTCGAGCAACTCGAGGGTGCGCGGGAGCGGCATGGGCTCCGCGGCTTCGAGCATGCGGCTGAGCGCGCGGCTCTTGATGACGTCAGTGGAGTACCAGAGCAGCGAGTTCGAGACGCCGTGCTTGCGAAGGGCCACGACGTGCGGGTGTCTGAATTGTTCAGCCAGCGTGGCGGCCTGGGCGAACCGGTGGATCAGCGGCCCTTCGATGGGGCCCTGGCGCGGGATGAGCCGCAGCCGGACCAGTCGGTCGTCCTCGACGTCGCGGGCCAGGTAGAGGGTGGAGCCCCGCTCGCGCCGGACGAGGACCTGGAGGTCGAAGCGACCCTCCAGCTCCCGTTGGACCGTCTCGAGCACCTCATCGGCGACGGGCGTCTGCACGGCGGCCGGCCGAGTGCCGAGCAGCGTGTAGCCGCACAGCTCGCACCGGCTGGTCTCCGGTGAGATCTCGGCGACGGAGCAGCGCGGGCAGATCATGGTTTGAAGGTAACGTCTTTCGGCGCAGGGACATAGATGGGGCGGCTGCAGGCGTTCCGTTGTTCGCCACCTGCGCCGCCACGGCCCGTATCGCGGTGTCCCCTGACCACCATCCGAACCGGCTGGGGGCCGCTGCCACTCTCCCGTTCAAGACCCGGGCCGTGATCGCGCTGCCGGTCTGGCTGGCTGCCGTCCCGCCGGCCCCGCCGTCGCCGTCTGCCCCGCCTGAGCCGCGCCGGGCCCCTCAGAGGTCGTGAGCGTGGTGGGACTCCCCTCCGGCCATCCGGAAGGCACGACCGGCAACTGCGTCCCCGCGGTGGTGCCCGCCGTCCCCGTCACACTCGCCTGCCCTTCAGCCCCGTCGTCACCGCTGCCGTTCACCACCTGGTCGGGCGTCAGGGTGTCCGCGCTCGGCTCGTAGTTCGCGTCCCCCAGATACGACGCGATCACCACGTATGTCCCGGCCGACAACCTCGTACTGACCCCGGCCACCCCATCCGACAGACGCACGCCCTTGCTGTCGCCCACGAGGGTGCCGCCAACGTAGAACCGAACCCTGCCCCTGGGAGTGCTCCCCGCACTCGTCACCCTAGCGGTGAACGTGATCGTCTGGCCCGCGACCGCCGGATTCGCCGAGGACGAGACCTCGGTGATGGTCGCTGCCCGGACCACCGTGTGTGAGAGCCCTGGGGATTTGCTGCCGGTGAAGTTGGCATCACCCGCGTAGGTCGCGGTGAGCGTCTTCGCTCCCGCGCTCACAAACGCCATCGCACAACTGGCCTCCGCCACGGTTCCGGTGCAGGTGGTCCCCGCCCCGTCGCTCACGGTCACGGTCCCCGTAGGCGTCCCCGCGCCGGGCGCCTGGACGGCCACCGCGTACAGCACGGTCACGGGCTCGTAGATCGCTGACGGGTCGGGACTCGCGCCCGTGATCGTGGTGGTCGTCACCGCTGCCTTCACGGTGTGCGACCTGCCCGCGAGCGTGGCACTGCCCGTGAAATCCGCGTCCCCGGCATAGCTCGCGGTCAGATTCTTGGTCCCCGCCGTGGTCGCGGTCAGCACGCAGCTCCCCTCCGCCACGTCGGCCTGGCACGTCTCCGTCCCATCGCTGACCGTCACGGTGCCCGTCGGGGTCCCCGCGCCCGGTGCCTCCACCGTGACCGCGACGCTCACCGTGTAGCTCTCGCCCACCACCGTAGCACTCGAGGGGGATCCCGTGATCGTCGTGGCCGTCGAAGCCCGGGACACCGTGTGAGCAAACGGCTCGGACGAACTCGCGGCGAAGCTGCCGTCACCGCCGTACGCCGCCGTGAGGCTGCGCGCTCCGCTCGTCGGGAACGCTACGGTGCACTTCCCGACGGCCACGCTCGCCGTGCACGACGTCACGCCCTCGCCCACCGTGACATTGCCGGTCGGCGTCCCTGCGGCCGATGTCACCGTGAACGACAGGGTCACGGGCTGGCCCGTGACCGACGGGCTCGGGGTGGCGGCCGTGACCGTGGTCGTCGTCGGGCCCCCGGTGACATCGAAGGCGGTGCTCACCACCGAGGGGAGCCCCGGCGCGCTGGCGGAGAGCCGGTATCCAGAGCCCGGGCGGTCGATCGAGAGCCCCGGGAACGACACCGTGCCATCGACCGCGTCCCGGGTCGTGGTGCCGCCGAGCACCGCGCCCACGGCCCCGGTCCCGGGAGTGATGGCAAGCGTGACCGCCCCGCTGAAGCTCGTGTCGATCCCCCCGGTCCCTTTCCGGAGTTCCACGACCGGTGCCGGGGTGATCGACGCGCCGGCAACCTCGGCCGATGGCTGGGTCGCGAAGACCAGTTGCGCGGGGGGGAACTGGACCCGGAAATCGGCGGCGGATTCCGCGTTCCCGCCGAAGCTGACCCACGATCCGGACCGTCCGGTCTCGTCCACCGCCCGCGCCTGCCAGTGGTAATCGGTGTTGTCCGCCAGGCCGGCGACGGGTGCCACCCCAGTTCCGCCGCTGGGCACGGCGACACTCGACCCGTTGGGGGTGTTCGTGAAGGGAGTGCCGAGCGGACGCACCTCGACCTCGACGCGCACCAGGTCGCCGGGATCCGGGTCGCTGACCGTCCCCAGGACCAGGACCGTGGCCTCGTTTGTGGTTCCGCCGATCGCGATGACCGTCGTGCCGTCGCTGCGCCGCTGGCCGAGCGCCGTTGGGGGCGCCGGCCCTTCAGGCAGGACCACCCGCACATCGGCCGCGGCACCGGACCCGAACGCCACCCACGGACTCACCCGCCCCGTGATGTCGCGCGTCCGTGCCTGCCAG
Organism: Gemmatimonadales bacterium; assembly: GCA_036732805.1. GTDB lineage: Bacteria > Gemmatimonadota > Gemmatimonadetes > Gemmatimonadales > GWC2-71-9 > JAOTWJ01. Next base: position 7,822 of record DAINBS010000096.1, read on the forward strand.
CGGAGTTCCGCGTTGTCGCCGAGTCCGTCGACCCGGGCCATCACGGCTCCGACGGCACTGAGCGCCCCGACGGCGGTCGGCAGCCCCGTGAACGGCGTGCCAAACGGCCGGGCCTCGACCTCGAGCGCGAGGGAGTCACCGACGTCCGGGTCTTCCGCCGTCGCCCGGGCGACGAACGCCGGAACGGCGATCGTGGCGCCCGGGGCCAGGGGGGTGACGCTGTCCACCGCAAGCTGCGCGACGGCGGTCGGGGGCGTTGGCGGCCGCGGGGTGTGAACCTCCAGGGCGAACGGACCGGTGGGGCTGCCGGTCCCCGCGCTCGTCACCTCGACGTAGAAGTCGCCGGCGCGCGGCAGCAGCACGTAGCGCACGCACGCCCCCGCCGCCGTGCCGCACCGGTCCGCCTCTGCCAGCGGCGGCAGGCTCCCGGCCGGCGTGCTGTCCACCAGCACGTACGGGTCGAACGCGGTCGATTGGAGCACCACGGTCACCGAATCGCCGGCAACCGCGGTGGTGAAGTGGTACAGCTTGGCAAACCGGTCGGCTCGTCGCGGCGCTTCGCAGTCGGCGGGCCCGAGCGAGTCGGTGACGGTCTCCCCGAGCGTGAGCGCCTGCTTGCGACACGGCTGTACCGCAAACATGACCGCCACCTCGGTCGTGTCCGCGCTCCCATCCGTCGGGACGATGCGGACGGTGTCGTGATACTCCCCGACGAAGAGCCCGGCCGGGTCAAGCAAGAGGCTCAGCGTGTCAGGGGTCGACCCGGAGGTCACGCTGAGCCCGAGCCACAGGCTCCCGCCCACCCGGGCCGCCGTCCAGCCGATGGAACCGGGGCCGGTGTTGGCGAGCGCGATTTCCTGAACACGGACGAACCGGCTGCCCACAGGCGCGGAGTCCCGCACGCCGTCCGCGTTCACCGCCAGGGTTGCCGGAGGTCCGGGACTCACGAGCTCCCCCAGCTGACACGTCGCGACGGCAACAGCGAGCGCGAGCGGCGCGGCTCCGCCCACGGCGCGGCGCAGGGTGCAGCCGATCAGGTCCCCAAGGGGGCGCGGCATGTGACTATCGACGACTCCATGCTGGTCCCGCGCACCAGGTCAGGCGGCGCCGCCACGTCGATCCAGCCAAACCGCCGGTCAACCCGCAACGAGTCGTACGCCCGGAGGCCGCCATCTGCCCCTCGCGCCAGACGGGGAGACCGCTCCTGGTCCGCTCCGGCAATACGCTACCGGAACCGCGGAGGCGAAGCCATCCATCGATGGAGTGGATTAGGACCTAGTCCATAGGGACTAGGCCACCGGTCGGAAGGAGTGGACGATTCGTCCGCGATGGACGGGCCCGTCGGCCGGCCGCGCATCACCGTCGAGGCGTCCACTGCGCCCTACGGCGACGGAGCAGCGCGGGCAGATCATTATGGCATATGGTGATGCAGTCCTCGGCGTTCCATCCTATGTAGCCACCGTCAGGATCGTCGTCCCATCCACTCCAGCCGCACTCGCCGTGATCACCGTCGTCCCGTTCGCCACCGCCGTCGCCAGTCCCGTCCCTGCGTCAATCGTCGCCGTCCCGGGCGTCCCCGAGCTCCACGTGAACACCGGCTGCACCGCCAACGGCTGGCCCAGGGCATCCAACGCCTGCGCCGTGAACTGCTGGGTCGCGCCCAGCGCCGTCAGCGTCGGGTCCGCCGGGCTCACCACGATGCTGCTCACCGTCTGCGCCACCGTCAGCGTCGTCGTCCCGTCCACCCCACCCGCGCTCGCCGTGATCACCGTCGTCCCGTTCGCCACCGCCGTCGCCAGTCCCGTCCCTG
>DAINBS010000097.1:0-9626 GCA_036732805.1 Gemmatimonadales bacterium
GGCTGGCCGAGCATCACGGCCTCGGCCTCGATCCCGCCCACCCCCCAGCCCACGACCCCGAGCCCATTGATCATGGTGGTGTGCGAATCGGTCCCGACGAGGGTGTCGGGGTATGCGATCCACTCATCCGCCCGCCGGCCCGCCGGCCCGCCGGCCCGCCGCTCACGTCGGACCACACTCGCCAGGTATTCGAGGTTCACCTGGTGCACGATGCCGGTGCCCGGCGGCACCACGTTGAAGTTCGTGAAAGCCTGCTGCGCCCAGCGGAGCAGGGCATAGCGTTCGCCGTTCCGCTCCATCTCGCGCTCGACGTTCAACTGGAACGCGCCGGGCGAGCCGAAGAAGTCCACCTGCACCGAGTGGTCGATCACGAGATCGGTGCGCACCAGCGGATTGATCTTCTGGGGGTCACCCCGGAGTGCCACCATCGCCTCCCGCATGGCTGCGAGGTCCACCACGCAGGGGACGCCGGTGAAGTCCTGGAGCACGACCCGTCCCGGCATGAAGGGCACCTCCACACCCTGGTCCGGCGTCGGCGACCAGGCCGCGACCGCGCGGACGTGATCCTCGGTAACGATCCCGTCGCCGCAGTGGCGCAGGACGTTCTCGAGGAGGACGCGGATGGAGAAGGGGAGCCGCCCCAGGTCGGCGACGCCCGCCACGGCGAGCGTGTCGAGCCGGTAGATCGTGGCGGGGCCGTCGGGCAGGGCCAGCGGGGCGCGGGCGCCGAAGGGGTTGGTCGTCATTGAAGGAACATAACGGGTCGCCGACCGGCGATCGGCGCGTCGCGCGGGCGAGCGGCCCGCCGGTCCCGCCGTTATCTTACGCGCGCATCGGAACCCCAAACCGCCTCCGGATCGCTTCATGGCCCAGCCCCGCCCCGAACCGCCAGACCACGTGCACCAGCTCTGCGTCAACGCGATCCGCGTGCTCGCGATGGACGCCGTGCAGGCGGCGAACTCCGGCCATCCCGGCGCGCCGATGGGTCTGGCACCGGTCGCGTACGTGCTCTGGACGCGGCACCTGCGGCACAACCCCGCAGATCCCGCCTGGCCGGGGCGCGACCGTTTTGTGCTCTCGGCGGGCCACGCGTCCATGCTGCTGTACGGCGTGCTGCACCTGACCGGCTACGACGTGACCATCGACGACTTGAAGACGTTCCGGCAATGGGGCAGCCGCACCCCGGGCCATCCGGAGTACGGGCACACGCCGGGCGTGGAGACGACCACCGGCCCCCTCGGTCAGGGCCTCGCCAACGCCGTGGGCATGGCCATCGCCGAAGCGCATCTCTGTGCGCGGTTCCCGGGCGTCGCCGAAGACGTGGTGGGACACCGGACCTGGTTCATCGCCAGTGACGGCGACCTGATGGAAGGCATCTCGCACGAGGCGTCGTCGCTCGCCGGCCACCTGCGCCTCGGCAAACTGATCGGGATCTACGACGACAACCACATCACCATCGCCGGCCCGACATCGCTGGCCTTCAGCGAGGACGTCGAGGCGCGCTTCACCGGGTATGGGTGGCACGTCGTGCGCGTGGACGACGGAAACGACCTGGCCGCCCTGGATGCCGCCTTCGGCGCCGCCAAGGCGGAAACCGCCCGGCCGAGCCTCGTGATGGTCCGGACCCACATCGGGTACGGTAGTCCCAACAAGCAGGATTCGGCCGAGGCGCACGGCGCGCCGCTCGGCGCCGAGGAAGTGCGGCTGACGCGGGCGCAGCTTGGCTGGCCAACCGATACGCCCTTCGAGGTGCCGGATGAGGCGGTGGCGGAGTGGCGCAAGACACGCGAGCGGGGCGAGGCCATGCAGTTGGTGTGGCAGCAGCGGTGGGAGGCCCACCGGATCACGTCCCCCGACGCCGCGGCGGAGCTGGCGCGCCGACTGGCCGGCACGCTGCCCGCGGGCTGGGAAACCCATCTGCCCGCCTTCGACGCCGGCGACCCCGCCATCGCCACGCGCGCGGCCTCCGGCAAGGTGCTGAACGCCCTGGCTCCGGTGATCCCGGAGCTGATCGGGGGTTCGGCAGATCTGAGCCCATCGACCAACACGCTGATCAAGGGCGAGCAGGATTTCTCGGCAGCCAATCGCGCCGCCCGCAACCTCCGGTTCGGCGTGCGCGAGCACGCCATGGCGGGCATCCTGAACGGTATGGCGCTGCACGGTGGTGTGGTTCCATACGGTGGCACCTTCCTGGTCTTCTCCGACTACATGCGGCCCTCCATCCGGCTGGCGGCCATGATGCGCCGGCACGTGATCTACGTCTTCACGCATGACTCGATTGGGCTGGGCGAAGACGGCCCCACGCATCAGCCCGTGGAGATGCTCGCCAGCCTGCGCGCGATTCCGGGGCTCACGGTCATCCGGCCGGCCGACGCCAACGAGACGGCGGCCGCCTGGCGTTTCGCGCTTCTGCACGGGGACGGCCCGGTGGCCCTCGTGCTCACGCGCCAGAACGTCCCGGTCCTCGAAGCCGCGAGAAGAGCGGGGTTCGAGGCCGTGGACCGTGGCGGCTACGTGGTACACGATCCGAAGGGCGTGCCGGAGGCCATCCTGCTGGCGACGGGCTCCGAGGTCCACCTGGTCCTTGCCGCGGCCGAGGCGCTCGGCGGCGAGGGGCGCCGCGTCCGGGTGGTGAGCCTGCCGAGCCTCGAGCGCTTCGCCTCACAGCCCGCGAAGTACCGCGATGCGCTCCTGCCTCCCAAGGTCCGCGTCCGCCTCGCCGTGGAGGCGGCGCATCCGCAGCCGTGGTGGCGCTGGGTGGGCGACGCCGGCGACGTCATCGGGCTCGAGCGGTTCGGCGCCTCCGCGCCCTATCAGCGCCTGTACCAGGAGTTCGGCTTCACCGCCGACGCCATCGCCGCGCGGCTCCGCGCGATGCTCGGCTGATATGGCGCCGACACCGCTGACCACGGCCGTCGAGGCGCGGCTGCGCCGGCTCGACGCGGACGAGGTGATTGCCCGCATCTGGGCCCGTGACCCCACGGTCTGGTCGCCCGATCCCGCCGTGCCGGAACTGGCCGACCGGCTCGGCTGGCTCGACCTGCCGGCCACGATGGACGACGCGGCGCGCGAGGCGGTCGCGCTCGCGGACGACATCCGGCGCACGTGCGATCGCGTCGTGCTCTGCGGCATGGGCGGCTCGAGTCTCGCTCCCGAGGTGCTCTGGCGGACGTTCGGGGCGCGCGGCGGCTACCCGAAGCTCGTGCTCCTCGACAGCACGCATCCCGCTTCCGTGCGCGCGGCCGCGCCCGCGGAGGCACTCGCGCGCACCACGTTCCTCATCGCGTCCAAGTCGGGAACCACCATCGAGACGGCGAGCTTCGAGGAGTATTTCTGGGAGCGGACGGACCGGCGCGGGGCGGCGTTCATCGCCGTCACCGACCCGGACACGGCGCTCGCGACCCGCGCCCGGACGCGAGGATACCGGACGGTGCTCAGCCCGCCCGACGTCGGGGGCCGTTTCTCCGCGCTTTCGCCCTTCGGGCTCGTTCCCGCGGCGCTCATGGGGATCGATCCCCACGCGCTGCTGGCGCGCGGCCGCGCGGCCGCGGAGGCCTGCCGGAAGCCGGCCGGCGAGAACCCTGCCGCGCGCCTCGGTGTCCTCATGGCGGAAGGCGCGCTCCAGGGTCGCGACAAGCTCACGCTGCTACTGGACGACCGGCTGGCGAGCTTCGGGCTTTGGGTGGAGCAGCTGGTGGCCGAGAGCACCGGGAAGCACGGCCGCGGGGTCCTTCCCGTGGTGGGGGAGTGGCCCGATGAGCTGACCGGGAAGGAGCGCGACCGGGTGTTCGTCCTGCGCGGTCTGGCGGCGGGTGCCGACGCCCCGCTCACACGCGCGGCGGAGCGCCTGAGCACGCACGGCGGCCCGGTGGACGCCGCCTCGCTGGACGATCCGTCGATGCTGGCGGCGGAGTTCTTCCGGTGGGAATTCGCGACGGCCGTGGCCGGCGCGGTCCTCGAAGTCAATCCCTTCGATCAGCCCAACGTGGCCGAGAGCAAGGCGAACACCGCGCGGGTGCTGAGGTCGGGTGGTGCGGCGGTGCCCCCCGATCCGCCGGCCGCGGTCCATGACTGGATCGCAGCCGTGCGCGGGGGCGACTACGCGGCGGTGATGGCGTTTCTCCCGCCGTCCCCGGAGATCGATGCCCGCCTCGCGACGCTGCGCCGGGCCCTCGCCCGGCGAACCGGGGTTGCCGTGACCATCGGGTACGGACCGCGGTTCCTGCATTCGACGGGGCAGCTGCACAAGGGCGGGCCGCCGCGGGGGCACTTTCTCCAGATCGTGGACGGGGGCGGCGGCGACCTTCCGATCCCGGGGGCGGCGTACGGCTTCGGGCGGCTCATCGCGGCACAGGCCGACGGCGACCGCGAAGCGCTGCGGGCGCGGGGCCGGCCGGTGCTGCGGATCGCGGACTTCGCGGCGCTCCTGGCGGAGGTGGAGGGATGACGGACCCACAGCGCGAGGCAAAGCGCCGGGCGGCGGTCGAGGCGGTGGACCGCGTCGAGTCGGGCATGATCCTCGGGCTCGGCAGCGGCTCCACCGCGGCGCTCGTGGTGGAGGAAGTGGGCCGGCGCCTCGAGACCGGCCGGCTCGCGAATCTGGTGGGGATCCCCACGTCGGCCGCCACCCACCAGCAGGCGCTGCTCTGCGGGATCCCGATCGGGACGCTCGAGGACCATCCGGTCGTGGATCTCACCATCGACGGGGCCGACGAGGTGGATCCCGACGGTCAGCTCATCAAGGGCCTCGGCGGCGCGCTCCTGCGCGAGAAGATCGTGGCCACCGCGTCCGAGCGGCTGGTGATCGTGGTGGATCCGTCAAAGCTCGTACAGCGCCTCGGTACCCGGTCGCCGGTGCCGGTGGAGGTCGTGACGTTTGGGGCCGGCACGCACGCCGACGCCATCCGGGCCCTCGGGGCCGAGCCCCAGATCCGTCGCACGCCCGACGGGGAGGCCTTCCGGTCCGACGAGGGTCACGTGATCGTGGATTGCCGGTTCGCGGACGGCATCGCCGACCCGCACGCCGTCCAGGCCGCGCTTCGGGCCCGGCCCGGCGTCGTGGAGACCGGGCTGTTCCTCGACCTGCGGCCGGAGGTCATCGTCGGCCGACCCGTCTGACGTGCGATTCCTGCTCCTCTTGACCTTCCTGCTGGCCGAGCTGACGGCGAGGCCGCTTGCGGCGCAGGGAGCCCCCGCGGAGGGGCGCGTGCTCGACCTGGTGTCCGGGCGTCCGATCCAGGGGGCGGTGGTGACCGTGGCGGGCACGGCGCTCCGCGCCACCGCCGGGCCCGACGGCGCGTACCGATTCGCCGAGGTGCCGGCGGGCGTCTGGCGGTTCCAGGCGGCGGCCATCGGCTTCCGGCCGGCGGTGCGGAGCGACGTGGTAGTGGCGCCGGGCCGGAACCCGGACGTCGTGCTGCGCCTCGAGCCGCTGCCGGTGGACCTCGCGGGCATCGTGATCGAGCCGGAGTACTTCGCGTCCGCGCCCGCGGCAGCCACCAGCGCGCAATCGCTCACCTACGAGGAGATCCGCCGCCTGCCGGGCGGGCTCGAGGACGTCGCGCGCGCGGTGGCCGCGCAGCCCGGGGTCGTGCAGGTGGGGGAGGGGCGCAACGACCTCATCGTCCGCGGGGGCGCGCCGTCGGAGAATCTGTTCCTGATCGACGGCGTCGAGGTCGACAACATCAACCACTTCGGCACCCAGGGAGCGACGGGCGGCCCGCTGAGCTTCGTCAACCTCGATTTCGTTCGGGATGTCACGTTCTCGACGGGCGGGTTCAGCGCGCGCTACGGCGACCGCCTGTCTTCGGTGCTGGCCATCGACCTCAAGGACGGCCGGTCGGACCGCCTGGGCGGCCGCGCCACGCTGGCGTCGGCGCAGGTGGGCCTGGACGTCGAGGGGCCGCTGGGCGGCAAGGGATCGTTCCTGCTCTCGGCGCGGCGCAGCTACCTCGACCTGGTGTTCCGCGCCGCCGGGTTCGGTTTCGTTCCCGAGTACTGGGACGTGCTCGGCAAGGCAACCTGGCGGCCGTCCGTCCGGGACGAGATCAGCGTGTTCAGCATCGGCGCGCTGGACGACGTGGACTTCGTCAACGACACCGACGACCAGCGCTACGACAATGCCCAGATCCTCGGCAACGCCCAGGACCGCTACGTCGCCGGCATCAGCTACCGCCGGGTGCTCGGCCGCGGCCTGCTCGACGTGCGCGTGGGCCGGAACTTTGTCGACTACGACTTCGTGCAGCGGGACACGCTGCTCCAGGAGGTGTTCGGGAGCGCGTCGCGCGAATCCGAGACCGCCCTGCGGGCCGATGTCGGCTGGGTCCTGGGCGACGGCAGCGACGTCCATGCGGGCCTGCAGGCCAAGCGCGCCGCCGTCCGCGGCTGGGCCCGGTTCCCGTCGGGCTTCGGCGGCGCCTTCGGCGACTCGGTGCCGGCGGATTCCGTGGCGTGGAACCGGCGGTTCACCAAGCTCGCGGGCTACCTCGAGGGGTCGCGGTCCCTGGCCCGCGGGCTCCGCGCGTCGGTCGGCGTACGCGTGGACGCGTTCACGGCAATCGAGCAACCGGTCAGCTGGGGGCAGCGGGTCTCCCTCGCGTACGACCTCGGCCCGCGGACCACGGTCGCCGTCAGCGGCGGCGTGTACCGGCAGGCCCCCGCGTATGTCTGGGTCGCGTCCAATCCGGTCAACGAGCGCCTGCGCCACATCCGCACCGATCAGGCCGTGCTCAGCGTCGAGCACCGGCCGCGGCCGGACACGCGGGCGCGCCTCGAGCTGTACGGAAAGCGGTACGATCACTATGCCGCCTCGACGCTCCGGCCCTACCTGGTCATGGCCAACACGGGCGCGGGGTTCGGCGGTGCCGACGACGACGAGTTCGCGTCGTTCGGGTTCGATCCGCTCGTGAGCGCGGGAGGCGGGGAGGCGTTCGGGGGGGAGCTGCTGGTGCAGAAGCGCCTGTCGGATACGCCGTTGTATGGAACGGGTGCGGTGTCGGTGGGCTGGGCGCGGTACACGCCGCTCGACGGTGTGGAGCGCGACGGCGCGTACGAGCGCCGGGTCAACGCGAACCTGAGCGGCGGCTACCGGATCTCCCCGCACTGGGAGGTCGCGCTCAAGTTCCGGTTCGGGACGGGCCTGCCATACACGCCCTACGACGCGCAAGGCGCGCGGGACCCCGCGTTGCTGAATGCGGAGCGGCTCCCCGCGACCCACGCGCTCGACGTCCGGGCGGACCGCCGGTGGAACTTCCGCGCCTGGAACCTCGTGGTGTACCTGGACGTCCAGAACATCTACAACCACAGGAACGTCAGTCGCGTCCGATGGGACGACCGCACCGGCCAGCCGGAATTCCCGGAGTCCATCGGCATCTTTCCCACGCTGGGTGTGAGCGCGGAGTTCTGAGGTGCGGTTCCTTCCCGTCCTGTTCGGTCTCGTGGTGGCGGCGGTCTGTGTTCGGCTGGGCATCTGGCAGCTCGACCGGCTGGGCCAGCGCCGGGCGTGGAACGACGCGGTCGCCGCACGGGTGGCGGCGCCGCCGCTGATCCTTGCGTCAGGACTCGTGTCCGTGCCCGCGGAGTCGCTCGTGCACCGCCGGGTGGAGGCGCGAGGGGTCTTCGCGTTCGGCGACCAGCGCACGGAGCCCAACAGATCGCTGCGGGGCCTGCCGGGCGTCTACGTGGTGACCCCCCTGCGCTTCGCAGACGGAACCGGCGTGCTGGTCCAGCGCGGGTTTGCCGCCGCGCCCGACGGCATGACCGTGGACCCGGCGCGCCTCGTCGAGCCCGAATCCACCGTGGTGGAGGGCGTGCTGGTGTCGGCGACGGGCCGTCTGGCCGTCCGGCCGGAGTCGGTGGCGGTGGGGTATCCCCTCCTGCCGCTGGTCGTTCGGCGCACGGCGCCGGCTGCCGGCATGCCGCGCGACCTCGCGGTGGTGGGGCTGCCGCCGCTCGACGCGGGCCCGCACCTGTCGTACGCCGTCCAGTGGTTCGCGTTCGCCCTCATTGGTCTGGTCGGCGGCGTTCTGCTGGCCCGTCGCACCGTCCGGCCTTCCGGGCCCACGCCGCCGTCGCATTGACAACGCCGTCCCCGCAGCGCAATCTCGCCCACTCTTCCTCGGGATGATCCCCATGACCACGCGTCGCGAGTTCGTCCGGTCCCTGGCTGCCGCCGGCGGTACCGCCGCCATCGTACCCCAGCTCCGGAATGACGGGGTCGAGCGGATCCTCGGGGCGGTCGGCACGCTCGGCCAGCACACGCCGGAGGAGGTCGCGCAGGACGAGGACTTCTGGCGGGAGATCCAGCTCGCGTTCGACCTCGACCGCACGATGGTCAATCTCAACAACGGCGGGGTGTGTCCCAGTCCGCGCGTCGTCATGGAGGCGATGCGGCGGTACCTGGAGTACTCGAACCAGGCGCCGTCGTTCTACATGTGGCGCCATCTCGAGACCGAGATCGAGAGCGTCCGGCGGGAGCTGGCGCGGGAGGCGGGGTGCGACCCGGAGGAGCTGGCCATCACCCGGAACGCGAGCGAGTCCCTGGAGAACGTGCAGCTCGGGTTGCCGCTCCAGCGCGGCGACGAGGTCGTGACGACGGATCACGACTACCCGCGCATGCTGACCACCTGGACCCAGCGCGAGCGCCGGGACGGGATCGTCGTGAAGCAGGTGTCGTTCACCGTCCCGGCCAGGGACATGGCCTCGCTGGTCCGGCTGTTCGAGGACGCCATCACGCCGAGGACGAAGATCATCCACTTCTGCCACATCACCAACATCTCGGGGCAGATCTTTCCGGTCCGGGACATCTGCCGGATGGCGCGCGCGCGGGGGATCCGGACGATCGTGGACGGCGCGCACGCCTTCGCGCACTTCCCGTACTCGCTGCGCGAGCTCGAATGCGACTGCTACGGCACGTCGCTCCACAAATGGCTCCTGGCGCCGGTTGGCACGGGATTCCTGTACGTGCGGCGCGAGCTGATCCGCGAGGTCTGGCCGCTCATGCCGGCCCCGCCGGAGATGGACGACAACATCCGCAAGTTCGAGGAGATCGGCACCCACCCCGCGGCGAACCACAACGCCATCGCCGAGGCGCTCACGTTCCACCGCGCGATCGGCGTGGAGCGCAAGGTTGCCCGGCTCCGCTACCTCCGCGACCGGTGGATGCGGCGCCTCGAGGGGAAGCCACGGGTGCAGCTCCACACGAGCTTCGATCCCGCCATGTCCGGCGGCGTCGCGAACGTCGGCATCGAGGGGATCGAGCCGGGACAAATCGTGGATCACCTCTGGAAGACGCGTCGCGTGTTCACGGTGGGCATCGGCCACCCGCAGTGCACCGGGATTCGCGTCACGCCCAACATCTACACGACGCTGCCGGAAATCGACCTGTTCGCGGAGGGGATGGAGGAGATCCTCAGCGGCGGGATAGCGGGATGAACCGGCACGATGACCGGCGGGATGAACCGGCGGGATGAACGGGATGGAACGACGGGATGAAGCAGCGGGATGAGACCGCGGAGGCCATCCGGCTCATCCCGCCATCCCGCCCATCCCGCCGCTTCAGCTCCCCAGCTGGTCCAGCGCCATCATCAGGGCGAACCCGCCGATGAACCCCACGGTGGCCACGTCGG
>DAINBS010000098.1:0-9606 GCA_036732805.1 Gemmatimonadales bacterium
CGCCGCCTGCTGATCGATGCTGGCGTGCTCTGGGCGGGAGGCTACGGAACCGGGGCCTGGCAGCCCGTCCTCGGCCTCGCGTTCCGCGCCGGTGCGTACCGGGTGGGCATCGCCCGCGGGAACGGCGCCGGCGGCACGGGCGGCGCCTACCGGCTGACGCTCGCCGTCGGGCAATCGCCGTGACCTGGCTCGACCTGACACCGGCTGACGCGGAACGCGCCATCACCGCCTGGGTGCGCGAACGCGGCCTGCCGGAGTACCGGGCGCGCCAGGTGTTGCCGTATCTGTGGCAGCGCCCCGCTGCCACGTGGCAGGCCGCCACCGACCTGCCGCGCAGCCTCGTCGCGGCGCTCGACGAAACGTGTCTTCTGCCCCGTCCCGAGCCCGCCGCAATGCAGCGGTCCATTGACGGGACGGTCAAGTTCCTGTGGAGGTACCCGGACGGTTCCAGCGTCGAATCCGTGCTCATCCCGGAGGACCGGCGCCGCACGCTGTGCATCTCGTCGCAGGCGGGCTGCGCCTTCGGGTGCGCGTTCTGTGCCACCGGCCGGATGGGGTTCGCGCGGCACCTCGCGCCCTGGGAGATCGTGGCGCAGGTGCGGGAGCTGGTGCTCGATCCCGCGTTCGAGCGCCCGTCCAACATCGTCTTCATGGGCATGGGGGAGCCGCTCCACAACTGGGCGGCGGTGGACACCGCGCTCACCATTCTCAACGACCCGCGCGGCCTCGGAATCGCGGCGCGTCAGATCACCGTGAGCACGGTCGGTCTGGTGCCGGGCCTCGAGGCCCTCGCACGGCGGCCGGAGCAGTTCGGCGCGGCATGGTCCCTCCACTCGCCGTTCTCCGATCGGCGGGGCGAGATGATGCCGGTGGAGCGGAAGTACCCGATCCCCGACGTGCTCGAAGCCCTCCGGGCGTTCCGCCGGCGGGTCACGTTCGAGTACGTCCTGATCAACGGCTGGAACGACCGGCCGGAAGATGCGCGGGAGCTGGCGCGACTTGCGCGGCCGCTCGGCGCGCTCGTCAATCTCCTGCCGCTCCACCCCGGCGGGGCACCGGACCTCGTGCCGACCGGCCGAACGCGCATCGCGGCCTTTGCCGCCGAGGTCCGGGCCGCGGGCGGCCACGCCACCGTGCGTCGGAGTCGCGGGCTCGACATCGCCGCCGCCTGCGGCCAGCTACGCGTCGAGATCGAGGGGCAGCGTCCGGCCCGGGCACCCGCCTGATTCGCTCGCGGCGCTCAGCGGTCCGGTTCCGCGGGGGGCGCGGCATCGCGGCCCAGCAGAACGGTCACGTCTAGCAGCAGCCGGGCATCGGGCTCCACCACCACTCGGCCAAGGCCGAGCGCGTCCCGCACCGCCCACACCGCGGCGGTGTCCGCGCTCCGGACCAGCAGGAGCGTCGAGTCCGCACCCGCCCCCTGGGCCGTCCCGTAGGACACGACGTCGAGCCCCGCCCGCCGCAGGCGGAGCGTCACCGCCAGCGCGAGCCCGTCCACGTCAGTGCCGTTCAACACCTCCAGCGTGTACGGCACGCGGGCACCGGGAATACGATACTCGGCCGCCGTGGGTCGGTCATGAAGCGTGAGGCGCCACGCCATTACCAGCACCGCCGCGAGAGCCAGCAGCGCCCCGCCCCATCGCAGCCACTTCACAGGATCGCGTTCCAGAACGCCGCCGTCTCGGGAAGCAGGGGCCACCCCTCCACGATGGCGCGGGCAATCCGCTCGGCGGCCACCATCCGCAGCACGTCGTCGGGATCCTCGGGCACCCGGGCCGCGTACTTCCTGAGGCGCTTGTCGTGGTGCCGCCGCCCAGGTTCCAGGTAGTCGGCCAGGTACAGCATGCGCCCCACGCCGTCCCACCTGGCATAGCCCACCGAGTGGTAGCGCACCGCGTCCAGTACTCCCCGATCCCGCTCTCCGGCGCGGGCGGCGCGCGCTGCGGCGGCCGGCCCGTGCCACAGCGACGGCGCGTTCCACGCCGATCCGGCCAGCTCGCGCACCGTGCGCGTGGGCGCGTCCTTCAGCGCGTCGTGGAGCCAGGCCGCCCGCAGCCACCGCTCGCGCTCGCGGTCGGCGATCCCCATGGCGTCCGCCCACTCGTCGAGCGTGGCCGCGACCCGCGCAATGTGCGCGCGGCGCCGGCCCGTGACCCGCGCCCACCGCGGAAGGCGGGACGTCTCAGTCCGTGACCGTGATGTCCGCGCCAGGGCCCCCTCCCAGGACGATGTTGTCGATCAGCCGCGTGTGCCCAATCCGCACCGCGACCGCGAGCAGCGTGTCCGGCGCGAGCGTCGAAACCGGGGCGAGGCGGTCTGGATCCACGGCTTCCACGTACTCGACGGCAAGCCCCCCGTCGGCCAGCTCCCGGCGCACCATGCCGACGAGCTGGGCGGGATCACGCAGCCCCGACCGATAGGCCGTGTGGGCCCGGGCGAGGGCGGCGGGAATGCGTGCGGCTACCGGCCGCTCGTCCGGCGTGAGGTAGGCGTTCCGGGAGCTCAGGGCGAGCCCGTCCGCCGCTCGAACGGTAGGCGACACCACCACCGTCACGGAAAAGTCGAGGTCGGCGGCCATCCGCACGATCATCCGCGCCTGCTGCGCGTCCTTCCGGCCGAACACGGCCACGTCGGGCTCGCTCGCGTGCAGCAGCTTGGCCACCACCGTCAGCACGCCCTCGAAGTGACCCGGGCGGAACGGACCGCACAGGTGGTTGGCCAGCGCGCCCGGTGATACCCGCACCACCGCCGGTGCGGGATACATCCCCGCCACGGTCGGCACGAACAGGCATGTCACCCCGCGCGCCGCCGCCAGCTCGCGGTCCCGAACGAGCATGCGCGGGTAGCGGTCGAAATCGTCCGACGGTCCGAACTGGAGCGGGTTGACGAAGATGCTCATCACGACCTCGTCCGCCCGCGCGCGGGCCTCGTCCACCAGGCGCAAATGACCTTCGTGCAGGCCGCCCATGGTGGGGACGAGTGCGATCCGGCGGCCGGCGGCGCGTGCCCGCCGGCTCCACGCCCGCATCTCGCTGACGGTGGCGAGCTCGATCACGCCTGGAAGCTGTGGTCGGCGTCGGGATAGCGACCCGCGCGGACGTCCTCGGCGAACGCGCGGACCGCGCCGCGCACGTCCTCGGCGAGGTTGGCGTAGCGCTTCACGAACTTGGCCTTGAACCCCTCGTTCAGCCCCAACATGTCGTGCAGCACCAGCACCTGCCCGTCGCAGGCGGTCCCGGATCCGATCCCGATCGTGGGGATGGTGAGCGCGGCGGTCACGCGCTCCGCCACCGGGGCGGGCACCAGCTCGAGCACCAGGGCGAACGCGCCGGCCGCTTCGAGCGCCCGGGCGTCGGTCACGAGGCGGTCGGCGGCCTCGGGATCGCGCCCCTGTACCCGGGGCCCGCCGAGCGCATGCACCGACTGCGGGGTGAAGCCCAGGTGGGCCATGACGGGGATCCCGATTTCCACGAGCGCGCGGACGGTGGGGACGAGCCAGGCCCCTCCCTCGAGCTTCACGGCGGCCGCGCCCGTGGCCTGCATGGCGCGGCCCGCGTTCCGCTTCGCGTCCTCGATGGACACCTGGTAGCTGAGGAACGGCATGTCTAGCACCAGCAGCGCGTGCTCAACGCCCGCCCGGACGATCCGGCCGTGATAAACCATCTGCTCGAGCGTGGCGGAGAGCGTGGTGGGCTGACCGCAAAGGACCGTGTTGACCGAATCGCCGACCAGCACGATGTCGGCCCCCGCCGAATCCACGAGGCGCGCGAACAGGGCGTCGTAGGCCGTGAGGGCGACGATCTTGCGCCCGTCCCGCTTCATGGCCCGCAGTTCGAGAGTGGTGACCGGATTAGACGGCATGAGGGAGCAGCTCCGCCAGTTCCCGCTGCCAGAAGTCCCGGTGCGGGAGTTCGGGGTGAGGGATCCGGAGACCCGGCTCATCGAGCCGGCGGTCTCCGAACCGGACGATATCCAGATCGAGCGTGCGCGGACCCCACCGTTGCCGGCGCACGCGACCCGCCGCCCGCTCGATGGCAAGGCAGACCTCGAGGAGTTGGCGGGCGTCGAGCCCGGTGTGCAGCAGCACCATCTGGTTCAGATAGGGAGGCTGAGGCACGGGTCCCAGGGAGGCCGTTTCCTCGACCGCGGATTCGGCGACCAGCTCCGTGTCGGGCAGGTCCCGCAGCGCGGCCCGGGCCGCGGCGAGATGCGCCGTGCGGTCACCGAGGTTCGAGCCCAGGGCCACGAACGCCCACTCACGCGCCATCGGAGGGCCGGCCGCGCTCGATCACCACCTCGACGTGGTCGAGGGGGCCCGGGATCGGGGCGTGGGGCTTGCGCGCCGCCACCCGCACCCGGTCCACCGCGGTGGCCTCGAGCACGTGCCGCGCGATCTTCTCGCACAGCGCCTCGAGCAGCCGGTGCGGGCTGCTCCCCACCGCGCGCGCCACGATCTCGTACAAGTCCCGGTAGTCGAGGAGCTGCGCGGGCGAGTCCGACTCCCCCACGGAGCGCAGCGAGCGCCAGACAGTGAGGTCGAGTTCCAGCGGCTGGGGGACGTGCTCCTCATGGGGCAGCAGCCCCACGAGCGTGTGGAAGCGCATGCCCTTGAGCGTGATACAGTCGGTGGGGTGCGTCATGTCAGGGTGCGACGGCGGCGGCGTCCAGCGCGCGCCGCAGCTCCGCCATGAACCCGCGCACCGCGGCCGGTCCCTCCGCCATCCGGCGCACCAGCGCGCTGCCCACGACGACCCCGTCGGCAAGTTCCCCCGCGGCCGCTGCCTCGGCACCGGTACTGATTCCGAACCCCAGGGCAATCGGGAGGTCGGTCTCGGCGCGCACCGCGGCGACGGCCGCCGCCACCTCACCCCCGATGATGGTGCCGCCCCCGGTCACGCCGAGCCGCGAGATCAGGTACACGAAGCCGGCCGCCCCCTCGAGCACCGCCGTGAGGCGTGCGGACGTGGTGGTGAGCGCCACCAGCGGAATCCGATCGAGCCCGCTCGCCCCGATCACGGCCTCCAGCGGCGGGTCCGCCCCAACCGGCAGGTCCGTGAGCAGGAGGCCGGACGCGCCCACCTGCCGCGCGTCGTCCAGAAAGCGGGCGAGGCCGTAGCGGAGCACCGGATTCACATAGGAGAACAGCACTACCGGGATGGCGAGGTCCGCGGCGCGCACCATGTCGAGCACCCCCCGCACCGTCGTGCCGCCCTGGAGCGCGGCGAACGATGCGCGCTGGATGACGGGACCGTCGGCCAGGGGATCGCTGAACGGGATGCCCACCTCGACGAAATCCGCTCCTTCGTCGGCCAGCGCGCGGAGCGTGGCGACCGTGGCCTCGGCCGAGGGATAGCCGGCGGTGACGTAGGGGATGAGGGCCGGCCTCCCCGCCGCCCGCAGGGCGGCCCACTGCCGGGCGATGCGGCCCCGGCGAGGCTCAGACAAAGTAGTCTCCGGGCGTGATGCCCCACTTGGCCGGATCGGTCACCTTGATGATAGAGCGCTTGAACGACCCGTCCGGCGCCCGTTCGGCGAGGTTGGCGAGCGGGCGGTTGGGGACGGGCTGGCCGGTCTCGCTCAGCACGAGGCGGACCACCGGCCGGTTGAGGAAGTCCGCGTCCGGGTTGGCCGCGTGCACCAGCGCGAGCTCGTACGTGTCCAGCACGACGCAGGTGCCCACCGGGTAGATCCCCACCAGGTTGATCAGGGCCTTTACGAGCACCGGGTCGAGCCCCCGCCGCGGGTTCTCCCACATCTCGCGCAGCACCTGGTCGGGCTGCAGCGGGGTGGTCTGGTAGACCCGCCGGCTGGTGGCCGCGTCGAACCCGTCGGCCACCGCCACGATCTTGGAGAACATCGCGATCTGGCGCGGACGCAGCGCCTTCGGGTAGCCGGTGAGGTCCAGCTTCATGTGGTGCTCGTGGGCCACGATCATGCCGCGGTAGGGGATCTCGCCGTAGCCGCGCAGGCCGAACAGCGTGAGGACGCCGAGCCACGGATGGGACTGCATGATGCGCCACTCGTCCTCGTCGAGGCCTCCATCCTTCGTCAGCACCTCCAGCGGCACCCGGCTCTTGCCCACGTCGTGGAACAGCGCCGCGAGTCCGAGGTCGTACAGCTGCAGCCGGTTGAGCCCGAGCCGGCGCCCGATGGCCACCGAAAAGATGCAGACGTTCACGGAATGCGTGAACGTGTACTCGTCGTAGTCGCGAATCGTGGTGAGCCCGACGAGCGACACCTCGTTCGACAGCACCTGGTCCACGATGCTCTGCACCGCCCGCTTCACTTTCTTGACGCTGGCGCTGCGCCCCATCCGGATGCTGTTGACGACCTCCTTGGTGACCGCTACGGACCGCTCGTAGGTCCGTTTTGCGACCTCCTTGGCTCGCGTCTCGTCGTCGAGGTCGTCCGCCTCCTCGGCGGGCGGCTCCACCGTGATGTGGTGCACGCCGCCCTGCAGCATCTTCTGGTACAGCTCGGACAGCCGCTCGGGCGAGGGCTCGCGGGACGTGCCGGCCAGCAGGAGCGACACGAACACCTGCCATTCGCGCCGCTCGATCTTCTCGTCCACCGACATCACGCCCACGCCGTTCTGGCGCAGCGTGCTCAGGACGTGCGAGAACGTCGCGTAGTTGTCCAAGTTGAGCCGCAGCCGCGTCGCGTTCACAAAGATGAACTCGCCGCTGATCCGCACCTCGAGCTGATCCTCGACCTCGATCAGCGCGCGGGCCGCGACGTGCAGCTCGTCGAGCGCCCGCTGCACCTGCTCGTTTTCCACCGGATACAGCTTGAGGCTGCGCAGGGCCGCGTACAGGTTGAGCAGGAACTGGCGGCCGGCCTGGCGCACCAGGCCCTCCGTGGTCTGCATCGCGTCGGCGAGCGTGGGCCGGGAACGGCGGACTTCGTCTTCGCTCATCCTCGGCTCCCTCCGGGCTGGAGTGCGCGTCCCACGGCGTTGCGCACCAGCGGGTCCTTGTCCTGGATGGCGGCCTCCAACACCTGGCGCGCTTCCGGCGTCCCGATCTTGCCCAGCGCCATCGCGGCGCACGCCCGGGTTTCCGGGTCGGCCTTCTTCTTGAAGAGTCCGCCGCCGGGCTCGAGCAGCGGCACGAGCCGGGCGACGCCGCCGGCGCCGGCCAGCAGGCCGAACGCCTCGAAGAACGCGGTCTTCTCGGAGAGATCCGCACCGCGCAGGTCGCGGCCGAACGTCATCGCCTCGACTTGCGCCAGGGCCCCCTGGTGCCGGCGGCTCCCGAGCACGCGGACCGCCGCCACCCGGACGTCCCGCGCGGAGTCCGTGACCGCGGTCTCGAGCTGCTGCATCGCGCTCGGCGTGCCGATGGCCGCGAGCGCCTCGACGACCCCCACCTTGAACTCCTGGGCGCCATCAATCAGCAGGTGGCCGAGCGCCGGCACGGTGGGCGGCAGCCGGAGGCGGCCGGCCAGCTCGATGGTGGCGTGGACCACGGCGGGGTTCTCGCTCCCGAGGGCCCTCGTGACCGCATCCGGGTGGACGGCGGCAATGCGCTGCACCGCCGCGCCCAGCAGGTTCCGGACGGGCTCGGCATGCAGGCGCGGCATCCAGTCGAGGATCGTCTCGAGCGCCTCGGGCCGCAGCTCGCGGAAGAGGGCGCTCAGGTCCTGCTCGGCCGGCAGGGTCGGTCCCTCGTCCAGCGACTGAAGCAGCTGACCGACCACGTCCGGCCGGGACAGCCGGGCCGGCAGCTCGTTGAGCGTCGCACGGTGCTCCGGCAGCAGCTCCCGGGAGCGGTCGACCACGACCCGCAGATCCCGGAGCAGATACGCCACGGCGCGGTAGTCACCGACGCCCAGGAGGTAGGGAATGAAGTTGTCGAGGATCGACAGGATCTCCGCGCGCACCGCGGGAAACGGCTGCAGCTCGAACAGGTCAAAGAGGATCATCAGCGTGTTGGTCCGCAGATCCTGCTCGTACTCGCGGTCGATCTCGGCGCGGAGATAGGCGATGTCCTTCTCGTCGAGGAAGTACAGGGTCGAGTCGAAGTCCTCGAGCCGCACGATCCCCGACATGCGCTGGTCCGGCTCCTCGGCCTCCTCTTCCGCCGCCGCCTCCTGGATCGCCTCCCGGGTGACGACGACCTCCTCACGCGGCTCGGCCTGGATCTGACGCTGGTCGTCCGTCGCCAGCTCGACGAAATCGTACCTGATGAACTGGAAGTCCTGCTCCCAGAGCAGCGTCAGCAGATCGTCCTGCGCGTCGCCGGGGAGGTTGCGGGCCTTGTTGATCACGTGCAGGAGGCGGACGAGCTCCTCGTGTTCGACCCCGCGATCGAGCCGCACGGAGCGCACCCCGTCCTTGAACAGCAGCCACGCAAGGCTTTCGTTGCGCGGCTGGCTGAGCACCACCTTGCCCTCCCATTTCAGCTCGGTTTCGAGCACGGCGAGCGTCAGCTCTTCGGTCAGCTCCCACACGGAGGGGAACGCCTTGCGCACGTTCTCGAGGGCCGTCTGATACACCGGGTTGTTGGGCAGGTAGAGCTGGGCCGCGCGCAGGGCCTTGAGCAGCACCTGCATGAGCGTTTCGACCGGCGCGGTATCGACTTCCCAGCCGGCGTCGGTCGCGTCCGTCACGCCGCGCCTCCGGCCATTCCCGCCACGTGGGCGACGTCCTTGTCCCCCCGGCCGCTCACATTGAGCACGACCACCTCGTCGCCCCGTCGGGTGCGCGCCGAGGCCAGCACCCACGCCACCGCGTGGGCCGTCTCGAGCGCCGGCACGATTCCCTCCAGG
Organism: Gemmatimonadales bacterium; assembly: GCA_036732805.1. Taxonomy (GTDB): domain Bacteria; phylum Gemmatimonadota; class Gemmatimonadetes; order Gemmatimonadales; family GWC2-71-9; genus JAOTWJ01. Next base: position 8,770 of record DAINBS010000098.1, read on the forward strand.
CGTGCCAGCGTACCGAACCCCTCCAGCGCCTCGGCATCCGTGACCGCAACGTACTCAGCCCGTCCAGTATCCTTCAGGTAGGCGTGCTCGGGCCCCACGCCAGGGTAGTCGAGACCGGCGGAGACGGAATGCGCGGGACGCACCTGGCCATCGGCGTCCTGCAGCAGGTAGCTCAGGCTGCCGTGCAGCACCCCCGGTGTCCCGCGGGAGAGGGACGCCGCGTGCCGGCTGGTGTCCAGCCCCTCGCCGGCGGCCTCCACCCCCACGAGCCGCACCCCCGCATCCTCGAGAAACGCCGCGAAGATCCCGATGGCGTTCGACCCGCCGCCCACGCAGGCCACCACCTCGTCCGGGAGCCGCCGCGCCGCGACCAGGACCTGCGCGCGGGCCTCGGTTCCGATAACCGACTGGAAGTCGCGCACCATGCGCGGATACGGATCGGGCCCCACCACGGAGCCAATCACGTAGTGCGTCGTGTGCACGTTCGTGACCCAGTCCCGCAGCGCCTCGTTGGTGGCATCCTTGAGCGTTCGCGTGCCCGATTCGACGGGGACGACCGTCGCCCCCAGCAGACGCATACGGTAGACGTTCAGCGCCTGGCGCGCCATGTCCTCGGCGCCCATGTAGACCAGGCACTCGAGCCCGAACCGCGCGCAGGCTGTGGCGGTGGCCACCCCGTGCTGCCCCGCCCCGGTCTCGGCGATGATCCGGTGCTTGCCCATGCGGCGCGCCACCAGGACCTGGCCGATGGTGTTGTTGATCTTGTGCGCCCCGGTGTGGGCGAGGTCCTCGCGTTTCAGCAGGACGCGGCAGCGCGCTGCCTCGGACAGGCGTGGC
>DAINBS010000099.1:0-9592 GCA_036732805.1 Gemmatimonadales bacterium
TGCTGCTCGCCGGCGTGACGATCGTCTGCTACCTCGGCATCATTCCCACGCTGGCGCGGAAGCACGATCGGGTGTACGCCACGATGGCGGCCATCGAAGTGCTCGTGCTCACGCTCGCAGCGAGCGGCGTGCTCGCCGTCGGCCACTGACCGGAGAGGCCCCTACCCCGTGACCAAGCCTGCACAGTTCCGCGCCTTCCTCCCCCTCGGCATCGCACTCGGGGGAAGGCGTTGCCTCGTCGTGGGCGGCGGTGCCGTCGGCACGCGCAAGGCCGCGACACTCGCGCGCGCAGGCGCCAGCGTCACGGTCGTGGCGCCGGCGGTGACCGAGGAGCTGGCCGCGCAGATCGCGAGCGGGGGCGTGCGGTGGATCGAGGGCCCGTTCCGGGACGAGTACCTGGAGGGGGTGTTCCTGGCGGTGGCGGCCACCAGCGACGCGGCGCTCAATGCGACGGTGGCGGCGGCGGCGGAGCGCGGCGGCGCCCTCGCGTGCGATGCGTCGTCGGGCCAGTCCTCGCAGGTCATCTTCGGAGCCTTGTTCGATCATGACGGCACCATGGTGGCCGTTTTCACGGATGGTCGCGACCCGGCGCGGGCCCGCGACACGCGCGACCGTATCGCAGCACACCTCGCCCCAGGGCGACCGAGCCCGTAGCGCCATGGCCCCGCCGTCGCCTGGATCGCCGAGCGGCACCGCCCAGCCCTCCCGCGGGCGGCGGAACGCCGTCCTGCTCATTGCCGGAGACCCGACGACCGACCCGGACCGGCTGGCGGATCTGGGCGACGCGCTCGCGACGGCGCTGCCCACCGGCTGGTCGGTCTCCGCGGTCGTGCGGAACAGCCCATCAGCCATTGCCGAAGCCGTCCGCGACGTCGCGGCGCAGGGGGCGGAGGACCTGGTGGTGGTTCCCCTCCACCCGCAGTTCATCCCCACCGTCACCGGCGCCATCCTCCGGGACCTCTACGGGGCGCTGCGTCGGCACGCGCTGCACCTCGGCCTCACCGTGCGCAGCAGCTGGCATGACGACGCCGGATACGTCCAGGCGCTGGCGCGTGATCTTGCCGACCGCGTGGTGGAGCGCGCGGTGGATCCGGGGACGACCTACCTGCGATTCGAGACGCCCCCTCAGGCACCGGAGGATGAAGCGGAGGCCGGCCCGTATCGCCGGCACATCCGCCGGACCGCGGAGTTGGTGGTGGAGCGAATCGGCTGGCCGGCGGACCGGTGGCTCCTCCAGTCAACCGGCGCCACGCCACCGCCCGGGAGCGCGGATCGCGTGATCATCGCCGCGCTTCCCTTCCCCGGGAACGGCCGTGCGGCCGACAGTGCCTCGCCGGCGGGCCTGGCCGGGGTCCTGCGTCATATCGTGCTCCACGGTCCACAGGCGGCGAACGGGAGCGGCCACGATGCCGCGCCGCTGCTGCCGACCCGCACGGTCGCGCCACCCGACAAGCCGATGGATCTCGTGATGATCGGCGCCTCGCTCGCGAACGGGCTCGGACCGGGTCGCGGGCCAGGGATCCGTTACAGCGACCCGCGCGCGTTTGCCAGCGTGAAACGGTCGCGCATGGCGCTTCGCGCCTGCCTGGACTACGCGCGCCAGCAAACCCCGCTCGCCGAGGCCTTCGTCTGGAACACCTGCCAGCGGATCGAGCTGTACGGATGGCTCCCGCCGGACACGGTCGCCGGGGAGCGCGCCCGGATCGAGGCGGGGTTGCGGCACGCGCTGTACGGCGTGGAACCGGAGGGACTCGCGGTCAACGTCCTGTCCGGGCCCGAGGCGTGGCACCACCTGATGCGGACCGCGTGCGGCCTCAACAGCGGGCTCCCGGGTGATCGCGACGTGGCGGCACAGCTCCAGACGGCGGGGCGCATCGCGCAGTGCATGGGGTCCGGCGGCCCGCGTACGGCCGCGCTGGTGGAGGCCGCCGTGGCCCTCGCCCGCGACGTGCACGCCGGGACCGCGTGGGGCCGGTTCAGCACCGGGTACTGCGCGGCGGCGCTCACCCGCATCTGCGAGGTGGACGGCGTGCGGCTCGACCGGTTCCAGCACGTGGTCGTCGGTGGGTCGACCACCTCCCGCTCGATTCTCACCACGCTGTCGGAGGAGCACGGTGTCCCGCACCGCCAGATGACGCTGATCTACCGCGACCATCACGGCCAGATGCGGCAGCTGCGGGCGGCACTCGGCACCGGGCGGCGCATTCGCGTGCACGCGTACGGCGAGGAGCCGGTGCTCCGGGCCATCGCCGACGCGGACTTCGTGTTCTTCGGGATCGATCAGGCGGAGCCCGTGCTCGATGCCGCGCTGCTCCGGGGTCTGCGGGACGTTGCGGCGCGGCCGTTGACGGTGGTGGACTTCAACCACTTCCGCTCGATCGCCGCCCCGGAAGCGCTGGGTGGGATCACGCTGTGGAGCGCCAGGGAGCTGGACGAGGCGGTGGCGGCGCATGCCGCAGTAACGATCACGCGATCCGGGTTCGCGCAGGCGCTGGCGGAGGCCGAGGACTGCGTCCTCGGGCGCATGCCGGCGGCGGCCCGCCTGGCGGACGGTGCGTCCTCGCCGGCGCCCGCGTCGCCCGTCTGACCGGGCAGCCTCCGCTTCATGGGCCACCCCTTGCCCACGATGGGCCGTGGCAGTATTGTGCATATGCACATTACTGGAAGCACCGTGCCCCGTCCCCGCAAGCGCCGCCGTTGCCGCCGGTTCGCCGGCGACCGCGTGTTCAAGCCTCGCAGCATCCCGATGACCGACCTCGTCCAGGTGCGGCTCGGGCTCGATGAACTCGAGGCCATGCGGCTCTGCGACCTCGACGGGCTCGATCAGGAGGACGCGGGCCGCCGCATGGGCGTGTCGCGCGGCACCATCCAGCGACTGCTGCAGGTGGGACGCGCGAGTGTGCTTCGGGCGCTCGTGACGTCCTCCGCCCTCGTCATCGAACAGGAAGGACCCGATGAAGCTCTGCATACCGACCGTGGATGACCACGGCCCCGCGACACCGCTGTCCGATCACTTCGGCAGCGCGCCATTCTTCACCCTCGTGGACAGCGAGACGGGAGCCTTCGAGGCGATCCCGAACGACCACGCCCGACACGCCCCGGGGCGTTGCGACGCCGCACGCGCCATCGCGGGCCGTGGCGTCGGGGCGGTCGTGTGCCGCGGACTGGGCCGCCGCGCGCTCGCGAGCCTGGAGAACGCCGGCATCCCCGCCTTCGCATCGAGCGCCGGCAGCGTCGGCGGCGCGGTGGACGCCTTTCGGGCGGGACGGCTGACCCGGGTGCACGCCGACGGGGCGTGCAGGGGCGGACGGCACCATCACTGCGAGTGATGCCTGCCGTGGAGCCATTCTGGTGGATCGTGGTGAGCGGGCTCGCGATGAGCGCCATCGCGCTCATCGGGAGTCTCGCGCTGCTCCTCTCGGCCTCCGGCATGCGACGGGTCGTAACGCCGCTCGTGGCCCTGGCCGCCGGCTCGCTCCTGGGCGGCGCGTTCTTCCACATGCTCCCCGCCGCCACGCGGACCATGCCGGACCTCGGGTCGGTGTTCGGCTGGAGCATGGTGGGCTTCGCGGTCTTCTTCGCGCTCGAGCAGTTCCTCCACTGGCACCACTGCCACCGGGCGGAGGCGGACTGCCGCCAGCCCATCGGCTACCTGATCCTGGCCGGCGACGGCCTCCACAACTTCCTCGGCGGGATCGGGGTGGCCGGCGTGTTCCTGGTGGACATCCGGCTCGGCATCACGGCCTGGATCGCGGCGGCGGCACACGAGGTGCCCCAGGAGCTGGGCGACTTCGGCGTTCTCGTCCACAGCGGCTGGAGCCGGGGTCGCGCGCTGCTGTTCAACTTCCTGTCCGGCCTCACCTTCCTGGCGGGCGGGCTCGTGGCGTACGCCGCCGCCGGCCACGGGCAACTCCCCTTTCTGGTACCGTTTGCGGCCGGCAGCTTTCTCTACATCGGCGCCTCGGATCTCATTCCCCAGGTCAACCGCCACGACAGCGTACGGGGAAACGCCGTTCACTTCCTGGCGTTCGCGGCGGGGCTGATCCTGCTCTGGTTGCTGCGGGGCGTCGCCCACGGCGATCATCCCTGGTAGGCGTCAGTCGTAGCCGCGCCGGACGTCCGCGGTCGCCATGAGATCGGCATGCGCCGTCACGGCCGGCCCCGTCTCGAGATCCCGGTGGACGAGGCAGTACTGCTCGGGCACCGGATGCGTTCCCACGACCACGGACACCCCGTAGCGCCGCGCCAGGAACGCCTGGAAGTAGTCGAGGTACGGACAGGGCGGATACCCCACCACCAGCCCGGTCGCGAGGTGGATGGCCTCGGCGCCGTTCTTGATCATCTCCTCCGGAACGTATTCCACGTTGCCGCCCGGACACCCCGCGCAGGTGGAGAACCCGACGAGCTCGAGGGGCTCATCCGCCGGATATCGGCTGAAGGCCCCGGCCCGCTCGCGCAGGGCGCGCAGGCACTTGCCCGCGCCACAGGTGCGGTAGCGGTCGCAGATGATGATGCCGATCTTCATGCGTCCTCCGCTCCCCCGATGGTTACCCCGCACCGGCCCCGGCCGTGGCCAGCAGGTCCGCGATCGCCTGGAGCAGCTTCTCCGGCTCGATCGGCTTCGGAAAGAACCCGTCCGGCGGCGGCACCATCTTGCGGCTCCGGATGAACTTCTCGTATCCGTACGGATCCCCACCGTAGCCCGTGACGGCCGTGATGATCACCACCGGTATCCCCGCCAACCCCGCATCGCCCCTGATCTCCCGGTAGAACCGCGTGCCCGACGCCTCGGGCATGGAGACGTCGAGCGTGACGAGATCGGGGCGCTCCCGCCGGACCAGGTCGAGCGCTTCCTGTCCATTGGCAGCGCTCCGCGTCTCGTACCCGTGGTCGCGCAGCAGCATCTCGAGGTAGCTCACCACGGCCGGCTCGTCATCCACGATCAGGACCTTCTTCGCTGTCTCGGTATTCCGCATGATATCCTCCTTACCCAGTGTCCAGCCGCCGCCCTCGGCTCGCTGCCTACGGGCCGCCGGTCGTCCCGGGCTTCTTCAGCGCCGCCAGGGCCCGGCGCAACGCGTGCGGCTCGGCCTGCGGGATCTGCTGCCGCAGCGCCTCCTGGAGCGTGGACCGCTCCTCGTCGGCCTCCTCGCCGGCGAGTCCCAGCGCCTGCCGCACACACCGCACGTAATCCCGCGCGGAAACGGGCTTCTCCAGATAGACGCCCGGACCCTGGATGACCCGGTTGTGCATGATGTCGTGGAGGTCCTCGTTCCCCATCTCATCCTGCGCGTGGGCCGTGACGATGACGACCGGGATCCGCGAGAGGTCGCGGTCCTTGCGCAGCTCGTAGAGCAGCTTGTGCCCGCTCATCCGCGGCATCACCAGGTCGAGGGAGATGAAGTCCGGCGGCCGCTCACGGATCAGCGCGAGCGCCTCGAGGCCGTCCCCCGCGGTGACGACCGAGAACCCCGCGTCGCGCAGGATCTGCGCGAGGTACTCGCGCACGTTCGGCTCGTCATCCACGACGAGCACGGTCTTGTCTCGAGCATCAGTCATGCGGCCGCCCCTCGGAATCCTCATCGCGTCCGCCGGCGGCGTGGACGTCCGTCCGCGCCCCCGTCGGAGCGGGAAGCGCGTCGCGGGGCAGCTCGATGCGGAACGTCGATCCCTTCCCTTCCGCCGAGGTGAACGAAATCCTGCCGCCGTGCTGGTGGACGATCTTCTTCGTCGTGAGGAGCCCCAGCCCGGTGCCGCGGTCGGAGCCCTTGGTGGTGAAGAACTTCGAGAACACCTGCTTGCTGATCTCGTAGTCCATGCCCTGTCCGTCGTCCGCGACCTCGTACACGACGGTGTGGTCGACCTCGCGGCTCGTCACGGTGACGACGTGGGGGCGCGCGCGGCGGTCGAACCGGCACGCGTCGATGGCGTTCGACACGAGGTTGGCGAGGCACGTGGCGATCCCGTCCTCGTCCATCGGCGCGATGGGGATACCCGGCTCCATGTCCACGCGGGTCTCGATCCCCGCCTCTCCGGCCTTCTCCTTGAACATGCGGATCACCTGCCGCACGGGTTCGTTCGGGTCCGCCGGCGCCACCTGCGCCTGGCGCCCCTTCGCAAAGTCGAGGAACTCCTTTACGAAGCGCGAGATCCGGGTCACGTTCTCCTGCAGCATGGCCCAGCCCCGCGCGATCCGCTCGTCGTCCTGCCGCTCGATGCCCGTCGTGACGGCGTACATCCCGCCCTCGAGCCCCATCAGCACGTTCTTCACGCCGTGCGCGATCCCAGCCACGGTCTCGCCGACCGCCGCCAGCCGCTCGGCTTCCCGCTTCTCCTGCTCGAGCCGTTTCACGGGCGTGATGTCGGTGGACATCTCGATGACGTACGGCACGTCGCCGGTGGACCGGACGATGGGCACCATGTGCACCAGGTAATGCGCGCGTCCGCCGTGCAGCCCCACGGTGCCCTGCTCTTCGCGGCTCCGGATCCTCCCGTCCCGGAAGCTGTCCACGGCCGCGCAGTCGTCGCAGCGCGCCTGCCGGCCCTTGTAGACCTCGTAGCACGGCCGGCGCGTGGACGGGCCGTACTCTTCCTGAAACTGGCGATTGGCCTTGACGATCTGGAATTGCCGGTCGATGACGCAGATGCTCACGGGCACCTCGTCGAACAGCTTCGTTCGCAGCCACCGGTCGATGTCCTTCACGGCGAGGTCCCCGTCATGGTCCGCCTCCGGGTCCGGGCGGCGGGGCGGCGGTGGCGCGCGCGCGCCGCGCCGCGGGCGCCAGGTCCCGCAGCTCGGCCGGGCGGTCGGCGTTGTGGCAGGTGTCGCAGCGGTCGAGGGCCGCCGGATACCGCTCCGGTTCCCGGGCGCGCTCCCGCGCGTGGCAGTCGCGGCAGAGGCCGTGCATGGCCTCCACATACCCGGCGGCGGCCGCCCAGCGCGCCTCGGGCGCGGGGATGAACCCGCCCGTCGCGACGAGGTCCGCGTGACAATCCACGCAGGGCGTGGCGGCCGCGTAGCTGCGGGGCGCGCCGCGGTCGTGGCACTGGACACACCCGTCGTTGCCGTCGAGCGCGCGCACGTGCGACGCGTGCCCGAAGACGCCGGTCGGCTCGTACATGTCCCGGTGACACGCCACGCAGGCCGTCTGCCGGTCGTACGGGACGTCCAGGTGATGGCAGATGCCGCACGCCGTGTCGCCGCCCAGGCGGTCCACGTGCCCCTGGTGATCCAGCAGCGTGGCGTCGCCGTTGCGGTTCCCGTCAATGAGCAGGACGGGGATGGCGGCACTGCCACCATCGTCGTGTCCGGCAAGCACGAGCAGGCGCCCCCGCTCGCCCCGCGGGACGGGCAACCCGTCCGTGGTGCGGGCCGCCGCCACCGGCGTCGCCGCCGGGCGGGCGCCGAGGGTCGCCTCCCGCGGCAGGGCCAGGACCGTGAGCGACGCCGCCACGACCGCGGCCAGCGAGAACCGGCGTGGCGCCGCCAGCCGCACCGGCAGCAGCCCGTGCAGGGTGGCCGGATCGAACGACACGCGCGGGGCCGCGGACGTCACCGGGCCCTCCTCGAAGACGCGGAAGCGCTCGACGAAGAAGATGAAGACGAGGGCCGCCCCGGCCACGATGCCCAAGCTCACCGCGATCTCCATCCAACTCGGGAAGTAGCCGAATCGCTCCGGTCGCGCGAAGGCCACGATGCTGACGTTGAGGCGGTAGCCCACCATGCCGGCCACGGTGAGCGCCGCGCAGAGCGTCATGCCCGCCAGGCTCCGCCGCACCCGCGGGATGAGGAGCAGGGCGGCTGGCAGCGCGGCGCTCACCAGCAGCTCGAGCACGAACAGCGTGCTGTGCCACGACGAGCCGAACGTCGCGCCGAGCACGCCGCGGACGGCGAGGTCGCCCACCCGCAGGGCCGCATAGCCGAGCAGCACCACGGCCGCCGCCACGCCCAGCCCGGCCAGCCGGTCGGTGTGCACCCGGTGATTCAGGAAGTGCGCGGCCAGCGCCGATTCGAGCACCACGGTCATCAGGCCGAGCCCCACGGCCGAGATCAGGAACAGCACGTACATGATGGGGCTGTACCACAGCGGGTGCAGGCGGTAGGGCGTGATGAGGAACAGCGAGCCCAGGGACGACTGGTGCAGCGTGGAGAGCGTGATGCCCGCGATGACCAGCGGAATGGTGACGCGCCGCAGCCCGTGGAGCAGCGCGCGGAGCCACGGCCGGTCGAGCCGCGGGTGCTCCAGCACCACCGGCGCAAACTCGAGCGCCAGGACCGTGAGGTAGAGCATCACGCACGCCGCCACCTCGAACAGCACCGAGTGGTACTGCCAGTAGACCATCGGGTGCCAGATGTGCCACGGCAGGCCGAGATCGTAGAGCAGACCCACGGCGACGGCGACGTAGCCGAGGAACGCGGTGAGGATGGCGGGTCGGACGAACGGCCGGTAGCGCTCGAGACCGAAGACGTAGACCGCGGCGGCTACCACGAACCCACCGGCCGCGAGTGCGACGCCGCCCATGACGTCGAACCCGATCCACAGGCCCCACGGCGCCGTGTCGGACAGGTTCGAGACGGCGCCGAGCCCGTGGACGAAGCGCGCGACGGTGACGGCCGCGAGCACGCCGACCAGCGCCCAGAGCACGGACTTGAGCATCAGGAGGCGCCGGCTCATGGGTCGTTCCTCCCGCCGGGTTCATCACTGCGTGCTGGCGGCGCTTCACCCGACGGCGCCGCGCTGGCCGCCGCCGCCGCGAGGCGCATCCGCCGGCCGATTACCCAGTAGATCCCCGTCATCACGCCGCCCACCAGCAGGATCGTGGGCGGCACCTTGCCGAGCGCGCTGGCCGTGAGCTGAGGCAGCGGGTCCGGTCCCAGCTCGGGCCCCCACGCCAGGAAGTCCAGGGGAATGTCGGAGACGTAGAGCACCGACGTGCCGCCCACCTCGTGCTCGCCGTATACGACCGGCTGGTAGCGCGTCGGGTCCGCCGCGATCCGGCGGTGCGCCTCGGCCAGCATCGCAGACCGCGGGCCGAAGATGGTCGCTTCTTCGGGGCACGCCTCGACACACGCCGGGATCTTCCCTTCCCGGAGGCGCGAAGCGCACAGGTTGCACTTCCGCACATAGGGAACGCGCTCGTGCCAGTCGTAGCGCGGAATCCCGTACGGGCACGCCGCGAGGCAGTAGCGACACCCCATGCAGCGGCTCGGATCGTACACGACGGGGCCCTCGGGGAGTTTCTGCATGGCCCCCACGAGGCACGCGCTCACGCAGGCAGGCTCGAGACAGTGCCGGCACTGCTGGCGCACACTGTGCTCGTCCGGGCGTCGCAGGATGGTGCAGAACCGCGAGGACGACAGGTCCCGCACGGTCCCCTGCCCGCGCCAGGGATGGTCCGTTCCCAGGTCGTTTTCGGCCTTGCAGGCCGCCACGCACTCCTCGCAGCCCGTACAGCGGGTCACGTCCGTGAGAATCGCGACGGGCTCGGTCATATGGGACGGTCCCCGCGCCCGAGCGCCGCGCCCACCAGCCGGCCCGCATCGGGCGGGAAGTGCCATGCCAGCTCGGACACCATCTGCGTGGTCGGCAGT
>DAINBS010000100.1:0-9545 GCA_036732805.1 Gemmatimonadales bacterium
GGGCGAGGCTCGGGTCCACAGCCCGCAGACCCTCCCCCGCATACACCCCCGCCTGCTGCTCGGCGAACGCGACGCCGCCCAACGCCGACCCCATCATCACGCCGATGCGGTCGCGGTTTTCCCGCGCCGGGACGATGCCCGCGTCGGCGAGGGCCTGCTGGGTCGACACGACGCCCAGCTGGGAGAATCGATCGAGCCGTCGCGCCGCGCGTTCGGGGAGGTGGTCCTTGCCCTCGAAGTCCGGGATCTCGCCGGCCATGCGGCTGCGGAACCCACTGGCGTCGAAGCGTGAGATCGTGCGGACGGCGGAGCGTCGCGCGCGCAGGCCCGTCCAGAGACCCTCCACGCCGGTGCCGATGGGCGTGACGCAGCCGATTCCCGTAATGGCGACCTCGATCATCCGGCCTCCGCGCGGCGCGTCACCCCCGCCAGGGTGCGTGACGCGATATGGTGAATAAAGACGGGCCCGATGATCCGGTTTGCCACCGCGCGGCCGATGAGCGGCCAGCGCGGGCCCGTCCACTCGTGAACGAGCCGGAACCGGGTGCCGTCTCCATCCGACTCCAGGCGCCATTCGACGTCCATGCCTGCCGTGATGCCGCGTACGTGGCGGTACCGGACCACGTGGTCGGCGGCCACGACGGTCATCTCGGACACCCACCAGGTGGGCCACCGGAGCGGACCGAACGGCCGCCAGGCGCTCATCTCGACGAGCCCGCCGTCCGGCCGTCGCTCGAGCATCCTGACCCAGCGATAGTGCGGCAGGAACTCCGGCCACCGCTCCACGTCGGACGCCGCGGCAAAGGCGCGCGCGATCGGGGCGCGGGTCCGGATGAGGTCCACGGTCCGCATCAGCTCCTCCACCACGCCACGAGACGCCACCCGGGTCGCCGTGCGACCTGCGCGCGGAGCCCGGCCTCGCGGCAGAGCGCGGCAAGCTCCGCCGTCGTGAAGCCGTACCCCACGGAGGCTACGCCGTCGCGGCGCGTCACCGGGTGGAAGCCGAGCAGATGCGAGACGGTCCAGATCCCAGCCTGGGCCACCGGCGAGCGCCTCAGGTCGGCGACCACTACCCCTACCCGCGCCAGGGGCGCGATGTGCCGCAGGAAGGCCGCCGCGGCCGCCGGCGCCAGATGATGCAGCACCTGGCTCACGACCACCAGGTCCACCGCGCGGTCCCCCAACGGCAGGCGGGCGAGGTCACCCACGGCGGCGGGGATGCCGGCGTCATGGCAGAGGCGGGCGGCGGGGCGCAGGTGGTCGACCGCCACCGGGCGCAGCGGCCAGCGCGCGGCCAACCTCCGCTGGACATGCAGAAGGATGTCCCCCATCCCCGCACCCACGTCGAGCACCGTGAGTGGGCCCGCCGCGCGCGCATCCTCGAGCAGGCGCGAGAGCCCCCAATGCACCGCCTGCCGTCCGCCGAACAGCGCGTTGCTCACGGACAGATCCGCCAGCGTGCGGCGCACGAGGGCCGGCTCGGCGTCGCGCCGGTCGAGCGTCTCCGGCACCCGGGGCGTCAATGCAGCGCGGACCAGAGCAGGGCGGGCCTGAGCAGGGCAGACGCCGGGACCTGGTGCCCGGTGACGCCCACCAGCGTCTCGATCAGCTGCGGTCGCGCCGCAAGGCGGCGAGCCACGTGGTTCAGGAGACGCGGCCGGCCGACCACGGCGCTCACGAGGCGCTCCACCGCCCACTTCGCGCGGAAGGCGCGCCGTCGGGCGGCCCGGTAAGGTGCCAGGTCCCGTGCCGTGAGCCGGTCGGTGGCGAGCGCGTGCAGGGCGACGGGAGCCGCGATCTCCGCCCCCACGAGCGCCGTCCAGACGCCATCCCCCGTGAACGGATCGAAGAAGCCGGCGGCATCGCCCACGAGAAGCACCCGTTCCCCCACGGGATGCCGAACGCGGCTCGCGAACGGGCCGGCGCCCAGGAGCGAGCCGATGCGGCGCGCGTCCCTCAGACGCTCGGCGAGTTCCGGTGCCTGGGCGATCTGGTGCGCGAACCAGGCTAACGGATCTCGCGGGACGTGCGGGGCGCGGCCCAGGTCCCACACCGCGCTGACATTGGCCAGGCCCCCGTCCACCGGCGCGATGCCGACGTACCCAAACTGCGTGACGAACATCTCGCCCAGTCCACGCAGCCCGGCCGCACCCTCGTAGTGGGCTACCAGGGCCGCGCGGCGGGGCCGGCGCCGGCGCGTGAGGCCCACCGACCGTGCCACCCGCGAGTTCAGCCCATCGGCCCCGACCACGAGCCGAGCCTCGAGGGTGATGCGCTCGCCGCCCATTCGGAGGTGGACCGGGCGCCCAGCGGCTCCGGGCGTCCCCATTCCTTCCACCGCGGCCTTCTCGATCACCTGCGCGCCGCGGCGGGCGGCGTGCTCCACCAGCAGGAGGTCGAGGGTCTCGCGGCGCAGGGCGAGCCCGGCGCGGGCCTGGAACCGGCCCACCGCCGCCGCCCCGCACGGGGCCACGACACGCATCCCACGAATGCAGGTCGGCGCGTGCGACGCGACGTCCTCCAGCACCCCCAGCCGCTCGAGCGCGCTGACGGCCTCGGGATTGAGGAAGTCGGCACAGGGCTTGGGCCGAGGGAACCTCGCGCGGTCCACGAGTGCCACCCGGCAACCGTGTGCGGCGAGCAGCGCGGCGGTAGCGCTTCCGGCCGGCCCGGCGCCGACCACCACCGCGTCATAGCGGGAAAGCATATGTTCAGTATGTACCCCAAGGACGGCCGGCGCACCCCGCCCTCCCCAGCCGCGCGCCGCCTCGCGCTGCTCGACCGCGATCGCCACCTGCGCAACCCTGTGACTCACGGCGCGTACGTGGCGACCGTGTTCGATGCCGTGGAACCCACGTACGACCGCTTCACCCGCGTCTTTTCGTTCGGGATGGACGCACGCTGGAAGCGCGAGCTGCTGGACCTGGCGCGTGACATGACGCCGCGGGACGCCGTCTGCGTGGATCTCGCCACCGGCACGGGAGACCTGGCGGTCGGGGCCGCCGCCATCGCGCCTCGGGGACGCGTGATCGGCGTGGACTTCTCCCGGGGGATGCTCGGCGCGGCGCGGCGGCGCATCGGGCCGGCCGCCCCGATTCGCCTCGCGGCAGGGGACATGATGCACCTCCCCCTGGCGGCGGAGAGCGCAGACCTGGTGACCGCGGCCTACGGGTTCCGTAACGTCGCCGACCCGGCCGCCGCCGTGGCCGAGGTGCGCCGCGTCCTGCGCCCTGGCGGGGTGCTGGTGACGCTGGACTTCTATCGGCCCGCGTCCCGGGTCTGGCGCGGCCTGTTCCTTCGCTACCTCGGCACCGCGGGCGCCCTGGTGGGCTGGGTGTGGCACGGGGTGGCGGCGACCTATGGCTACATCGCACCCTCTCTGGAGGGCTGGCACACCGCCGCGGGCTTCGCGCAGCTCCTCGAAGGCCAGGGGCTCCGGGTGACCCAGCAGCGCACGCACCTCGGTGGCGGCATTGGCGTGCACGTGGCGACGAAGCCGCGCACCTCCTAGTTGGCCCTTCTTCAGCCGGAGTTCATTCCTTCTTCAACCATCGGGATTCCTTTTGGAATGCCGGCCCGATAGCCCATCGGGCCGGCCTTCCTGGAACAGCCGAGGTGGTCCATGGCTGGGATCGTCGGGTACGGCGCATTCATTCCGCGGAACCGCATCAAGTCGGAGGAGATCGCGCGGCAGTGGGGGAAGGACCCCACCGCCATACGCCGCGGTCTCCTGCTCGAGGAGAAGTCGGTTCCGGGAATTGACGAAGACACGATCACGATTTCGGTGGAGGCGGGTCGGTACGCCCTCGAGCGGGCGGGCATCGATCCCCGGCTCGTGGGCGCGCTGTACATCGGCTCCGAGTCTCACCCCTACGCCGTGAAGCCGAGCGGCACGGTCGTGGCGGAGGCGCTGGGCCTCGGAACCGACCTGCACGTGGCGGACTTCGAGTTCGCCTGCAAGGCGGGCACGGAGGCGATGTTCGTGGCCCTGAACGTGGTCGAGTCCGGCCGCGCGAAGTTCGCCATGGGCATCGGGGCCGACACCTCGCAGGGGGCGCCCAACGACGCCCTCGAGTTCTCGGCGTCGGCAGGCGGGGCGGCCTACGTGTTCGGGAAGGACCACCTGCTCGTGGATGTGGTGGAGACGTACAGCTACACGACCGACACGCCGGACTTCTGGCGTCGCGAGGGGGAGTTCTACCCCCGGCACGGCGGCCGCTTCACCGGCGAGCCGGCCTACTTCAAGCACGTCACGAGCGCCACGCGCGCGATTCTCGAGAAGACCGGCCTCAAGCCGGGCGACTTCCGCTACGCCGTGTTCCACATGCCGAACGGCAAGTTCCCGCTCGCGGCCGGCAAGGAGCTGGGCTTCCGGAAGGAGCAGCTCGAGACCGGCTGGATCGTGAACACGATGGGCAACACGTACTCGGGGTCGTCGCCCACGGGGCTCGCCGCCGTGCTCGACGTGGCGGCCCCCGACGACCTCATCCTGATCACGTCGTTCGGGTCGGGCGCCGGCAGCGACTCCTTCGTGCTGCGGGCGACGGCGCTGCTCCCGGAGCGGCGCGGGCGCGCCCCCACCGTGCGCTCGATGCTGGACGGCCGGCGCCACTATCTGACCTACGGCGAGTACGCCAAGTACCGCGAGAAGATCATCGTCAACGACTAGTCGAGGAGTAGCCGCATGCGCGAAGTCGCGATCGTCGGCGCGGGGATGACCCCCTTCGGGGAGCTGTGGGAGTCGAGCCTCCGCGACCTGTTCGTGGACGCCGCCCTGGCCGCCCTGCGGGACGCCGGCGCCGACCGGCTGGACGGCATCTACGTCGGGAACATGTCCGGCGGGCAGTTCGTGGGTCAGGAGCACGTCGGCCCGCTGATGGCCGATCACCTGGGCATGCGGGGCGTGCCGAGCACGCGGGTCGAGTCGGCGTGCGCGTCCGGCGGCGCCGCGCTCCGTGCGGCGTTCTTCGAAGTGGCGAGCGGGGCGAGCGACCTCGTGCTCGCCTCGGGCGTCGAGAAGATGAACGACGGCGCCGACGTCACCGCGGTGCTCGCCTCGGCGGCCGACCAGGAAGGCGAGGTCTATCACGGCGTCACCTTCCCGGGCCTGTATGCCCTGATCGCCCGGGCGCACATGGCGACGCACGGCACGACGCTGGAAGACCTCGCGGCCGTCTCCGTGAAGAACCATGCGCACGGCGCGCTCAACCCCAAGGCGCAGTTCCGGCAGAAGGTCACGGTCGAGCAGGTGATGGGGTCGTCGATGGTCGCCGACCCGCTGCGCCTGCTGCACTGCTCCCCGGTGAGCGACGGCGCGGCCGCGGTGCTGCTGTGCCCGCTGTCCCGGGCGCGGGAGTTCACCGAGCGGCCGGTGAGGATCCGCGCGAGCGCCATGGCCACCTCGTCGTTGGCCCTCGCCGATCGCAAGGACCCGGCCTGGCTCGACGTGGTGAACCTGGCGGCGACCCGCGCCTACGAGATGGCGCGGCTGGGCCCGCAGGACATCCACGTGGCCGAAGTGCACGACTGCTTCGCCATCGCGGAGCTGTGTGTGCTGGAGGCGCTGTGCTTCACCGAGCGCGGCCGCGCCGGCGAAGCCACACGGGCCGGGGTGACGAGTCTCGGCGGGCGGATTCCCATCAACACGAGCGGCGGTCTCAAGTCGAAGGGCCATCCCGTGGGCGCCACCGGCATCGCCCAGGCGATCGAGATCGTCGAGCAGCTCCGTGGCGAAGCCGGCGAGCGTCAGGTCAAAGGCGCCGCGGTGGGCCTGACCCAGAACATGGGCGGGTCCGGCGCCAGCTCCGTCGTTCACATCCTCGAGAGGGTCTAGCCATGCCGAGTCCCCGATACTGGCGTGAGATCCCGGCGCGGTTCCGGCTGGAAGCCGGCCGGTGCCCCAGCTGCGGCAAGGTCGTGTACCCCACCCGCACGCTCTGTCCGGACTGCCGCACCGAAGGCCTCGAGCCCGTGACGCTCTCGCGGCGCGGACGCGTGGTGACGTCCACCGTGATTCATGTCGCGCCCACCGAGTTCCAGATGGAAGCGCCCTATGCCATGGCACTCATCG
The DNA here is from genome assembly GCA_036732805.1 of Gemmatimonadales bacterium. GTDB lineage: Bacteria > Gemmatimonadota > Gemmatimonadetes > Gemmatimonadales > GWC2-71-9 > JAOTWJ01. Next base: position 6,071 of record DAINBS010000100.1, read on the forward strand.
AGACGCCGGAAGGCGCCCGGCTGATGGTGCAGGTGGCGGACTGCGACCCCGGAGAGATCGGCCCCGGGACCGAGGTCGCGCTCGAGTTCCGGCGCATCCGGCGGGAGGGGCACGGCGGCATCCTCTGCTACGGGCACAAGGCGGTGCCGGTACGTCCCGGTACGGCGTGAGGAGGAGTCCATGCACAAGGTGCGGGTGTGGGCCGAGCTGAGCGATGACATGTACGAATCGCTCCAGGGCGAGGCACGGCGGCAGCACGTGGCCGTGGAGGATCTCGTGCAGCAGACCATCAACTGCCTGATCAAGGAGCTGGACGCGGAGGAACACCAGGGACCCTGCTTCACCCCGCCGTCCTGACGGCGCGACGGCGGCGGATGTCACAACGACGCCCTCCGCCGTGTCCTCTTGTGATGGACCCAGCGGGCGCGGCATTCGGCTGCGCCCCGGTCGTTCCAAGGGAGGATGCAACGTGTTGAACAGCAATCAGATACGCTCGGTCGCCATCGTCGGCCTGCTGGCCGGCGCCATGGCCTGCAGCGATTCGGAACCGGTACTGGCCCCGTCGGAAGCGCGGATCAGCATCGCGGACGACATCAGCTCGAGCGCGATGGCCCCCACCCTCTACGCCAGTGTGAACGGCGTGCTGGTTGCGATCCCCGCGGATACGGTCGCGAGTCTCGAGGTCACCATCTCGGACGTTTCCTACCTGGCCGAGGGCGATGACGAGGACACCGAAAGCGCCTGGCAGACGCTCGCGCTCCCGGCTGCCGTGACGCTCGACCTGATGGCACTGCCCAGCGAGCAAGCAGGGTCCATCGAGATCGCGTCGGGCAGCGTGCCCGTCGGCAGCTATCGCAAGGTCCGGCTGATTGCGGGGGAGGGCGAGATCGTGTTCAGGGGCCCGCTCTCGCTGGGCGGCGGCGCGGACTTCGAAGGCGCCACGGTGTACACCGTGACGATTCCCTCCGGCCTCCAGACCGGCATCAAGACCGACGTATCGTTTGAGGTGACGGAAAACGAGGATGCCACGGTGAACGCGGCGTACCTCGTGTTCGATCCCGACGCGACATTCCTCAACATCACGGCCACCGGGACCGGGGGCGTGATCCTGAACCCGGTGCTGCGGGCGAAGTAACCCGCTCGGCACGCTCGATGAGCAAAGGGGGCCACCGTCATCGGTGGCCCCTTCTTGCGTATTCGCGGGACGTACGCGCGGAGAGGTGCGGGGGGGTCAGCGCAGCAGGGCGGGGTCGGGGGACGCCGGGTGCCAGTACTGGGAGTGGGCCTCCGCCGCGGCCTCGTGGAGCAGCGTATCCAGCGCGGGCGTGAGCGCGAGCGACGACAGGGACGGGGGCTCGCGCTGCGTGATCCCACGGTAGATGGTGAGGGCCGCGAGGTATGTGCCCAGCGTGGTCGGGTGGAAGTCGTCCGGGCCGTACAGCGCGAGCGTCGGGTCCCGCGCCCAGGCCGCCCGCCACGCCTCGCCCGCGGGATAGAACGCGCCATCCGCCGCTTCGGCGGCGGCTTCGTAGGAGCCCCGCACGTCGTCGAAGAACGCGAGACGCGAGCGGTCGGGCCACACCATGTAGAGCGCGGGGACGCCTCCCCAGGCGCGGATGGCTTCTCCCCACGTTTCGGCCCAGGCGACGAGGTTGACGCGGCTTTCGGGCAGCGACGACGGTCCCTGCTGCAGGATCACCACGTCCCAGTTCCCCTCGTCGAGCGCGGCACGCGACTGAGGGGTATTCCAGTGGTCTTCAAGGGCGTAATTGGCCTGGCTCACGTCCCGCGTCTCGATCTCGATCATGCCGCCCGCGGCGGCGAGCCGCTCGAGCATGCCAGGGAGGTCGTTCGTGTAGGTGAGGCTGTTGCCGACGAACAGGACGCGCACGACGTCGGTGCCCCCCGGGCCGGCGTCGCCGCACCCGAGGGCGGCGGGCGAAGCGGAGAGCAGCAGGGCGGCGACCGGCAGGCGGAGGCGCATGGGCGTCGTGGGCTGGGTTGCCAGGATGTACGCCCCTGCGGGCGGAAGGTTTCCGACGGCTATCTTCACGGGGGCCTTCACAGTAACAAATGCCTCCCCGGACGTGTCTATGGGTGGAACGCGCCCGGTCCGGGCGCTGGCCATCAGGCAGGCATGGAGGTGCGACGTGAACGGAATGATGCGAACCCTGGCCGTGGGCGTACTGGGATTGGCGGCGGGGTGCTCGCAGGACGGAACGAGTCCCACAGACGTCACGCTCGACCGTGACGTGGCCCTGTTTGCCGCCGACGCGGCGGGACAGGACATCGAGATGATGCGCGGCCCGGGTGGCCGCTTTGGCCTCGGCCTGCCGGCCGGGCCCGGCAGCTTCGAGTGCGAAAACGCCTCCCCGCCAGGCCTGACGGTCACGCGGACGTGCGCCTTCTATGACGGCGACGGGATCGAGCAGGACGCGTTCGACGCGCAAAGCACCGCCATGGTGGTCGTGCACGCGGAAATGGAAGGGACGATCGACCGCGGCGAATGGAGCGCCACGGTGAGCCGCGTGCGGGACTACACCGTCTCCGGTCTCGAAGGCGACGAGACCACGCTCACGTGGGACGGAACGGGGTCGGGGACGATGACCCGGATTCGGCAGACGCGGAGCGGGGACCAGGTCCAGATGGACATGGTGAGCGAGGAGGAGGCGATCGGCGTGATCATCCCGGTGCCGCGCACGCCAGATGGCTGGCCGCTTGCCGGCACAATCACGTCGTCGGTGACCGTGACGATCACGGGCGGGCCGCGCGACGGTGTGACCCGGCAGCGGGACGTGACGATCACGTTCGACGGCACGCAGTGGGCGACGGTGACCGTAAACGGCGAGACCTTCACGATCGACCTCGCGAACCGGCAGCACGCCCGCCGCGGGCGGATGGGACCCGGGGGCGGCGGCCGTTTCGGCGGGATGAATCGCTAGGGAAACGCCGCACAAGTCCCGCGGTGGGCTGCTGCGGCCGCTGAAGTGAGCACGTAGGGCCAGATGGTGGGTCGGGCACCGCCTCACTTACGCGGCCTCCGCACCCCACCGTTTCGACTTGTGCAGGGACTCCCTAGCTGTCCCGCCGGAAGCAGCGACGGCCGGTCCGGCAGATGCCGGGCCGGCCGTTCGCGTTCGCCGGACCCCGTCAGAAGCCGATGCCCATCAGGGGCCCGCCAGGTCGGGGACTGACTGCGCGCCGGCGGTAGCCGCCACCCCGGTCACGAGTCGCCGGTGGTAGTCGATCTGTCCCAGGTGATAGGCGAGATGGGTGGCCAGGTGCATGAGGAACATGCCGGTCGGCAGCCGGACGCCGCCCACCTCCAGCGGGTACGGCTCGGCGAGGCGTGCCGCCGGCAGCGCCCGGAGCGTCTGGTCCACGGCGCGCGCGGCATCCTCGATGTGGGTGATGAGCACCGCCCGCGGCACGTTCCGGTCGTTGAACTCGGCGTCACGATCGCGGACGTATCCGG
>DAINBS010000101.1:0-9465 GCA_036732805.1 Gemmatimonadales bacterium
GCGCCCATCAGCGGTGCCCAGGTGATGATACTCGGCACGGGACGACAACAGATCACGGGATCCGGCGGGGAGTTCCGAATCGACTCTTTGAGCCCCGGCACCTGGCAGTTGCGGGTCGCCTGTCTCGGGTGCTTTCGCCCGCCGGTGGTTCCGTTCACTCTGCAAGCTGGCCAGGAAGTCGAGATCGTCATCGACGTCTGGCACCCCATGACCCGGAGTGACACGTGTGGTGTGGCGCTCGATTGGTCACGCCAGCGATGGGAGCACATACAGGAGTTCGTCCGTGACACGGTTCGGGCGTTCTCCGCCAGGCTGGGACTTCCCGAGCCCGTGGAGGTAGGGAGTGGCCTCGAGGTTCGATTCTGGTCGGCATGGTGGCTGACCCTGTACAACCACCTCCTGTGGATCAGGCAGGAGGGGGACACCGTCTCTGGTACCCTGTTCCGCTGGTGGCGGGACGACTCCGAGTGGCCCGTCCCGCGCCAGCTGGCCGACGCGCACCGCCAGGCCGGCACGTGCGAAGCACTGTGGGAAGACGCCGGCGATTTCCTCTGCCGGATTCGACTCGACTCCGTGGACGTCAGACCCTTCCTCGACTCGCTCGCGGCGCACGCACATGACCTCCGCGGACAGCCGTCTCTACACCCGGCGGATAGCGGCGACTGCCGATTAGCCATTCCGCTCGACCCCCCGACCACTCTGATGGAGCTGTCCGACTCGGCAGGATGGCGCTGGTATGGGCTCCACACTTCGTTAGGGGTCTGGCCTTCGCGCGCCGTCACCCGAGCGCTTCAGGACCCGGTCGGCCGGATTGTCGCTCGCTACTAGGTACCCAGCCATGACCGAGGATCACGCGGATAACCGCAGATGGACGGGGATCAGCACCGGGTGCGAATCCGCGTTCATTCGTGTCCATCCGCGTGATCTGTGGCTGATGGGTGTGAACGAAGTTCACGCGTTCAGGGCGCGGGAGGCAGGTAGGGGGAGGACTACCTCCGTCGCTAGTTCTGAGACCGACCCGCCCCCGATCGACACCGCTGCGCCAGGCCCATGACCAGATGAGAAAACCCCGCCGGGCGTCGCAACACCCGACAGGGTCCGTAAGTCCCAATCGCCTAATCGCCTGGCCGTCCGCTTGCCGTCTTGCCGTCTGTCCGTCTCGCCGTCTGGTATATGGGCCTGAGAGGACTTGAACCTCTGACCTCACGCTTATCAGGCGTGCGCTCTAACCACCTGAGCTACAGGCCCCAACCGCTGCAATGTACCCACCCCATCCCCACAGACGATCCCGGGAGGATGCCCCGCACCCGGGCCATCCACCCTCAAGACGCACGGGGCGCCGGAGACGGACCGCGACGCACACCCGCCCGCCGGCCCGCCGTGCCCGCCCTGCCCGCGGTCACTCCCACTCGCTGCGGCGGCGCCCGTGCCGCGGCTCGTCCTCTTCGTCGAGGTCGTCCTCGAGATCGTCGTAGTCCTCGTAGGCTTCGTCGTCCTCGTCCTCATCCCCTTCCATCTCTTCGTCCAGCTCCTCATCCTCCTCGAAATCGTCGACATCTTCCTCGTCGTCGTCGTACCGCGCGCTGACGACCAACGGTGAGACCGACGTCTCCCAGGGCAACATGCTTCCTCCAAGCATAGGATGGTTCTCCCACATAGGACTGCCGACGACCTGCACGGACCTACGCCTCCGCGGCGGCCTTCGCCGCCCGCTGCGCCTTCCGGCGCTCCGACGGATCGAGCGCGCGCTTCCGGAGCCGGATGGCGTCCGGCGTCACCTCGATCAGCTCGTCCTCCTCGATGTACTCGAGGGCGAGTTCCAGCGTGATGTCCCGCGGCGGCTCGAGGCGCAGGGCCTCGTCGGACGCCGTGGTCCGCATGTTCGTGAGCTTCTTTTCCTTCGTGATGTTCACGTCCATGTCCGCGGACCGGGCGCTCTCCCCCACCACCATCCCCCCATACACCGGGTCGCCCGGCTTCACGAACATCTCCGCCCGCTCCTGGAGCCCGAAGATGGCATAGGCTACCGCCATCCCCTCCCGGTCCGCCACCAGGACACCCCGCGTCCGGTGGGCCAGCGAGCCTGCCCACGGCCCATACTCCAGGAACCTGTGGTGCATGATCCCCTCGCCGCGCGTGTCCGTCAAGAAGTCGGACCGGTAGCCGAACAACCCCCGGGCAGGGATCACGAACCCCATCCGCGTCTTCCCCAGCCCCGCGGGCTTGAGGTCCCGCATCTCGGCCCGCCGCGGCCCCAGGTCCTGCATGACGGTCCCGACCATGTCGTCCGGGACCTCGATCACCAGCTCCTCGTAGGGCTCGAGCTGCTCCCCCCCGGGGCCCTCGCGCGTGATGACCCGCGGCCGGCTCACCTGGAACTCGTACCCCTCGCGCCGCATGGTCTCCATCAGGATCGAGAGGTGCAGCTCCCCGCGGCCCGACACCGTCAGCGTGTCCGGACGGTCGGTCTCCTCCACCCGGAGCGCCACGTTGCGCTCGAGCTCCTTGAACAGGCGGTCCCGCACCTGCCGCGACGTGACGTACTTGCCCGACCGGCCCGAGAAGGGCGAGTTGTTGAGCGAAAAATCCACCGAGATGGTCGGCTCCTCCACCGCGATACCCAGCAGCCGCTCCGGAGTGTCCGGATCGGTGACGGTCTTCCCGATCTCGATGCCCTCGAGGCCGGCCAGCGCCACGATCTCGCCCGCCGCGGCCTCCTGGATCTCCAGCCGCTGCAGGCCGTCGAACCCGTACAGCCGCGCCACCCGGGCGCGCTCACCCACCCGCGCGTCCACCATGCCGGGCTCTCCGAGCGGCAGCAGCAGCACATCCTGCCCCAGCCGCATCACGCCGCGCTCGATCCGCCCGATGGCAATCCGCCCCACGTACGACGAGTAATCCACCGTGGAAATCAGCATCTGGAGCGGTCCCGTGGGATCGCACAGCGGTGCCGGGATGGCCGAGAGGATGGTCTCGAACAGGGGGGTGAGATCTCCCTCCCACCCACCCCGCACTGCCTCTTCGGAATAGCGGTACGACGGTTCGACGGCAGGCCCGGGGGCGGAGTCGCGCGTCGCCGGTCCGTCCTTCCGTCCCTCCGCCGGCAGTTTCCGGTACGCCACCCCGTGCCGTGACGACGCGTACAGGAACGGCGCGTCGAGCTGGGCGTTCGTGGCCTCGAGCTCCATGAACAGCTCGAGGACCTCGTTGTGCACCACCTCCGCCCGCGAGTCCGGGCGGTCGATCTTGTTGATCACGACGATCGGCTGGAGGCCAAGCTCCAGCGCCTTGCGCGTGACGAACCGCGTCTGGGGCATGGGCCCCTCGGCCGCATCCACCAGGATCAGCACGCCATCCACCATCCGGAGGATACGCTCGACCTCACCGCCGAAGTCCGCGTGCCCCGGGGTGTCCACGATGTTGATCTTGGTATCCCCCCAATGCACCGCGGTGTTCTTCGCGAGGATCGTGATCCCGCGCTCCCGCTCGAGGGGGTTCGAATCCATCACACGCTCGTCGACCTGCTGGTTGACCCGGAACACACCCGCCTGACGGAGCATCTGGTCCACCAGGGTGGTCTTGCCGTGGTCCACGTGCGCGATGATGGCGATGTTGCGCAACGGCACAGCGATAACGCCTTGCTGATCAAACGGTTACAGAACACGCCCCGGTCTGGGGCGGCGGATTCTACCGGGGTACGGAGTCCGGCGCAAGCGATGGAGCCGTGTAGCGCGCTCGGCGCTACACGTTACTGGCAGTCCTCACACTTCTCCTCCGGCTCCAACTGGAACGTCACGTGCGCAATCCCCAGCCGCTGCATCCGGTCGGCGGCGGCGGCGAGAATCTCCCGCCCGCTGCCCGGATCGGCGATCACGGCGTGCCCGGTCATGGCCACCACGCCGCTGGTGACGGTCCAGACATGGAGATCATGTACGTCCGAAACCCCCGGAATCGAGCGGAGTTCCTCGGCCACCCGCTCGAGCGGGATGTGGCGCGGCGTGGCCTCGAGCAGCACGTCCACGCCGTCCCGCAGCAGCCGGACCGCGCTCAGCGCGATCAGGAGCGCGATCACCGCGGATACGACGGCGTCCGCCGGCGTCCAGCCGGTGAGGGCCATGATCACGCCCGCGGCCACCGCGCCCACCGAGCCGAGCAGGTCGCCCATCACGTGCAGGTAGGCGCCGCGCAGGTTGAGCGAGTGCCGGTGCCCCGCGTGCAGCACCCGCATGGTCACGAGGTTCGCGACGAACCCCGCCGACGCGACCGCGAGCATGATGCCGGACTGGACTTCCGGCGGGCTCGCCAGCCGCACCACCGCGCGCCACACGACGAGCACCGCGATGCCGATGAGCACCACGCCGTTGATCACGGCCGCGAAGATCTCGAGCCGGAGGTACCCGTAGGTGCGCCGTCCGGAGGCGGGCTGCTGGGCCAGCCGGGCCGCGAGGAGCGCCAGCGCCAGCGACGCCCCGTCGCCCAGCATGTGCCCGGCGTCCGCGAGCAGTGCCAGGGAGTTCGCCCACCACCCCCCGACGGCCTCTGCCACCATGAAGACGACCGTGATGGTGAGGGCGATGCGCAACGCGCGCGAATACGACCCCAGCCGCCCCGTATGGGCGCAGTCCACGCCGGCGACGGGCACGGCGCTCATCCGCCGCTCCGCCGGGCGCCACGCACCCGGATCGCTTCCGCGTGGCCGTGCAGTCCCTCCACTTCGGCCAGCGTTTCGATGGCCTTCGCGTCGCGCGCGAGGCGGGCCGCGGAATACCGCACCACGCTCATCCGCGTGATGAAGTCGGAGACGCCGAGCGGCGACGCGAACCGTGCCGTGCCCGCCGTGGGCAGCACCTGGCTCGGGCCCGCGACGTAGTCCCCCACGGGCTCCGGTGTTGCGACGCCCACGAACACCGCGCCGGCATGCCGCACCGCGTCGAGCCACCGGTCGGCTTCCGCCACCAGCAGCTCGAGGTGCTCGGGTGCCTTCCGGTTGGCCACGGCCATCGCCGTTGCGAGATCCGGCACCAGCACCGCCACCCCGTTCCGCTCGAGGGCCACGCGCGCAATTCCGAGGCGTGGCGCCGCCGCCAGGCGGGCGCCGAGTTCCCGTTCGACCGCGGTCACGAGCCCCTCATCGGGAGTCACCAGCCAGGGGCTGGCGTCCTCATCGTGCTCGGCCCGCGCGATGAGGTCCGCCGCGACGTGCGCGGGATCCGCGGACCCGTCGGCGACGATCAGCAGTTCCGTCGGGCCGGCCACCATCTCGATCCCGACGACCCCCACGAGCTGGCGCTTGGCCTCGGCCACCCAGCGGTTGCCGGGGCCCACGATCTTGTCCACCCGCGGAATCGTGGCCGTGCCGAACGCGAGCGCCGCGCACGCGTGCGCGCCGCCGAGCCGGTACAGCCGGGTGACCCCGGCAATGGCGCACGCCGCGAGCACCGCGTCGGTCGTTCCGCCGGGCGGCGTCACCGCCACGACGCGCTCCACCCCCGCCACGCGGGCCGGGATGACGTTCATCAGCACGCTCGACGGATACGCCGCGGTCCCGCCGGGCACGTACACGCCGACCGCGTCGAGCGGGAGCACCCGCGTGCCGAGCAGCGTGCCGTCGTCCTCGAGCGACAGGCGGGACGCCTCCACCTGCCCCGCGTGGAACCGGCGGATGCGCTCGGCCGCCAGCTCCAGCGCCTCGCGGACGGCGGGCTCGAGCCGGCGGAGCGCATCCTGCCACGACGCCGGCGGCACTTCCCACTCGGCGGGCGCGAGCGACACGCTGTCGAACCGCGCCTGGAACCGCTGGAGCGCCACGTCACCCTCGGCTTGCACGGCGGCGAGGATCTCAGCCACCGCGTCGCGCGTTTCGGCATCCGCCGGGTCCGCGCGGACGGCGACGAGGGCATCGAGCGCGTCGTACGGCGGCACGCGGATGCGGCGAAGGGAGAGGGGCGGCGTGGGGTTCACGGCGGGAAGCTATGCGACGGGAGCGACGGGAGCGACGGGCGCGAGCTCGATCAGTGTTCAATGTTCAATCTTCAATGTCCAATTTTCAATCTCCGTTCCTCACGTTCCCAGCCAGCTTCCCTGCCAGTGCAATCGCCGCGAGCAGCGATCCCTCGTCCGCGCGTCCCTGCCCGGCGATGTCGAACGCGGTTCCGTGGTCCGGAGCGGTCCGCACGATCGGCAGGCCGAGCGTGACGTTCACGCCGCGGCCGAACGCCGCGACCTTGATGGCCGTCATGCCGACGTCGTGATACGGCGCAATGACGGCGTCGAACTCTCCGCGGAGCGCCCGGACGAACACGGTGTCGGCGGGCAGGGGCCCGGCCGCGCCGAGCACCGCGGCCACGGGCGCGAGCACGTCGGCGTCTTCGGTCCCGAACAGACCGCCTTCGCCGGCGTGCGGATTCACCGCGCACAGCGCGAGGCGGGGGGCCGGGATGCCCCACCACCCGCGCAGCGCCGCGATCGTGATGCGCCCGACCCGTTCGACCGTTTCCCGGGTCAGCAGGTCCGGAACGCGGCGCAGCGGCACGTGCGTGGTGGCCAGCACGACCCGCAGGCGCTCGTCGGTGAGCATCATGGCCACGGCCGGTGTCCCCGTGAGGGCCGCCAGCCATTCCGTGTGCCCGGGATGCTCCACGCCGGCACGGCGCAGGGCGAGCTTCTCGGCCGGCCCGGTCACGATGGCGTCCACCTGCCCGGCCTGCGCCAGCCCGACCGCATGCTCCACCTGCGCACGGACCAGCAGGCCGGCGGCCTCGGCGTCGCAGCGCAGCAGGGGATAGGTCACGGGCCCGCCGGGGGTGTCGGCCTGCAGCTGGCGCACGTAGCCGGCCGGCGCATCGCCGGCCTCCGCGTGGGAGCCGGGGAACGCGTCGAGCATGGCAGCCGGACCAACGACCGTCACGTCAATCCCCGCGGGGAGGGCCCGCATCGCCTTCGCGACGATCTCCGGACCGATCCCGCGCGGGTCGCCCAGGGTGAGCGCGATGCGGGGAGACACGGCCTACATTCTGATGTCGATGTAGACGTTGCGGCGCAGCTGCTCGACGTACCGCCGCACGCCGCTTCCCTCGGCGAGCGAGGCGCGGAGCCGGTCGCGCAGTTCCTCGAAGGTGTACTCCCCTTCCGGTCGCGCACTCTCGAACAGGACCGCGCCGAACCGGACCCGGCCAGCCTCATCGAGCCGGACCGGACCGATGACGTCACCGGGCAGCGCGCCCTGCACGGCGTTCCGCAGCGCCTCGGGGAGATTGTCGGGAGGGATGTCCTCGAACAGGGACTGCTCGAGGGGATCGTGGTACTCCCGGACCAGCGAATCGATCGGCGTCCCCGCGCGGAGCCCGTCGGCCGCCTGCCGGGCGCGGGCCTCGGCGGCGGCGAGATCCGCATCGGTGATCGTGGGCGTGACCAGAATGTGCCGCGCCTTCACCTCCGCTGGCTCGATCCGCTCGACCTGGATCAGGTGGTAGCCGAACGGGGTTTCCACCACCTCGGACACCTGTCCCGGGCGCAGCCGGAAGGCGACGGCCTCGAACTCCGCGACCATTTTGCCCCGGCGGAACCAGCCCAGGTCCCCTCCAGCCTCCCGCGTACCGGGGTCGTCCGACACCCGACGGGCGAGCGTGGCGAAGTCCGCGCCCTGTCGCAGCTCCACGAGCGCGGAGTCGGCCTCCGCGCGCGCCGCGGCCTTTGCCTCGGCGGTGGGTTCCGGCCGGACCAGAATCGCGCGGAACGACACCGTGGACGGCCGTCGCGGCTGCTGCGCCTTCGTTGACTCGTAGTAGCTCAGGACCTCGGTCTCCGTGGGCGGCACAGACCGGATTTCCTGCCGCTCCCGCAGCCGCTGCACCAGCTGCTGCTTCATGAGGTCCCGGCGCACCTGTTCCGAGAGGTAGCGGCGGTACTCCTCGGGGGTCCCGAGCCCGGCGACCTGAAGCTGCTGGCGGAACTCGGTCTCCGACTGGAACTGCGCGCGCGTCTGGCGCAGGGCCGCGTCGGTGGCCGACTGCACCTGCTGGTCGGTGACCTTGACCGTGGTATCCCGCACCGCCTGCTGGAGCAGCAGCTCGTCGTCAATCAGGCGGCTCAGGATCTCCCGGCGGTAGGCCGCCAGCTCGGCCGAATCCGTCGGCACCGGCCGCCCGGTGCGCTGCTGCTCGGCCAGCGCGAGGTTCAGCTCCTCTTCCACGCGCGACGCCAGGATCGGGGTGTCGCCCACCACCGCGACGATCCGGTCCACCGGGGCAAACGCGTCCTGCTGCGCCGCGGCGGGCGCGGCGATCATCAGGAGACCGGCGGCAGCGAGGCTAGCGCGCATCGGGGGGTGCCGGCACGGGGGCGGGCGCGGCCTGGCTCGCCGGGTTCGCGTTCATACCGAGACGGATCGCGCGCGCGCGAACCAGCGCGCGCTCGATCCCGGCGGCTTCGATCGCCCAGTCGGTTTCGGCCCGGAGGGTATCGGCCAGGAACGGCGGAACGGCCTGCAGCCGCTTGTTGTCCTGCGCCACCGCGTCGAGATACGCGAACACGCGCACCGTGACCGTGTCGTGGCGGGCCTCGGCGGGGAGGCTCCGCAGCGCCTGGAGCGTGTCGAACGGGAGACCGACGAGCGCGCTGACCAGCGCCAGCTGGCGGCGCAGCTGATCGGCCATTTCCTCGTGGAATTCGGGCGTGATGGTGACCCCCGCCTCCCGCGCCTCCCGGAGCAGCGCCTCGTTGCGCATCAGGCTCGTCACCAGCATCACCACCTGCGAGTCGTTCGCGGTGCTCAGCTGCTGCCGCACCTGCAGCGGCATCGCCTGCAGCCAGCGGGCGAGATCCGACACCCGGAACCGCCCGCCGCGGAACGACCCCAGGACCTTGCCGGACCGCTTGGCACGGAGCGCGTCGGACCCGATCTCGCGGACCGCGGGCCCCACGCCCCGGCGCACCTCGATGTCCCAGCGTTCGGGCAGCGCCGCCAGGAAGGCATCGTCGAAATCCAGCTCACGCCGCAGCTGAACCTCGCTCGTGAACTCGCTCCGCACGGCCGCCAGCGGCGGGCGCCAGAGAATGTGGAACCCCTCCGAGCTTTCGAACACCGTGGACATCGAGTCGGGTGCGAGCGCCCAGGCCGCGCCTTCGACCGGGGGGATCGTCTCGCCCCGCCCGATGAGACCGAGCGATCCCAGGGAGTCCCGGGAATTGCCGGCGTCACTCGTCGCGGCCGCGGCCGCCCAGGTCAGGGCACCGGACCGGAGCTTCTCGTATGTGTCCATGGCCTGGCGGCGCCGGGACTCGCGGACATCGGGCGCCGCGTTGGGGCCGACCGCGAACAGGACCTGCCGGATCCACCGCACGTCGCCCGCGGCGTACACGCTGTCCACCGCGGCCGAGTCCATCGTGATCTGGTCGGCCACCAGCTGCTGGTGGTACCGGTCCGCCAGCTCCAGGCAGACCTCCGCCGTGATCCCGCGGGCTCCC
>DAINBS010000102.1:0-9438 GCA_036732805.1 Gemmatimonadales bacterium
ATGGGAAGTCACCCCGGACTCGATCATCCAGCGATGGGGCCCCGCCGGCTCCTTGTCTCGGCGAGCTGCGCGTCCTCGCCACCCCGGGCTCGCCACGCTCGGGGTCACCGGCGCCCACCTCTTCGCCGTCCTGGTGTCGTTGCCCCTCGCCGATGGGTGGGGCGGGCAGATCGGCGCCCTTCCCTACGCGGTCGTGGGACAGGAGGAGGTGACGGTTCCCGCGGGAACGTTCATGTGCTGGCGGCTGGAATCCCCGGGCCTGGCGGAAGGCCGTCGGCGGTGGCCAGCAGCGAGGGCCTGGGTAGCGGTGGAACGGCCGCTCGTGGTCAGGTACGAATTCGGCGCGGTCCCCGATCGACGGGAGACGGTGTTGGTCTCGTTCGAGTCAGGATCGAGGTAGCCGACGTTCAGGGCCGGCCGAGCGTCTCCACGTCGTCGCGCAGGCGCGAAAACGCGATGGCGTGGATGCTCTCGCCTAGAGGGAAAGTCCGGTCGCCCGCGTGGATGACGTCAATGCGCGCGAGCTGGAGACTCTCCCTGGCCGCGTGCATCGAACGTGTGGTGGCGGGCGCCGTCGTTCGCTTGATCTCGAAGCCGACTCGACGCTGGCCCCGGACCACCAGGAGGTCCAGTTCGGCACCGGCGTGCGTCGCCCAGAAGAACAGCTCCTCAGGGCGCGCGCCCAGATGGGTCACCAGCTCCCGAATAACGAATCCTTCCCACGAGGCACCCACCTTGGGGTGCGCCTCGAGATCCGCGCGCCTCTCGATGCCGAGCAACGCATGCAGCAACCCGGTATCCGCGATGTACACCTTGGGCGATCGCACCTGGCGTTTCGCGATGTTCGCGGACCAGGACGGCAGCGTGCGCACGACGAGCGCGGCGGACAGGACGTCGAGGTAACGTCGGACGGTCGTCGCGGCGACGCCAAACGCACGCGCCAGCTCGGCGCCATTCCAGGTCTGCGCGTGGTAGTGCGCGAGCATCTGCCAGAACCGATGCAGCGTGGGCGACGGCACCTGGACACCGAGGGCGGGAAGGTCGCGCTCGAGGAACGTCCGCACGAACGCGCGGCGCCACTCGAACGAATCGGTGTCGGCATCGGCAAGGAATGAGCGGGGGAATCCGCCCCGGAGCCACAAGTCGTCGGCAGCGGCAGTGCCCACTTCGTCCAACGCGAACCCGTCGAGGTCGTGATGGGCGATCCGCCCGGCGAGGGTCTCGGACGTCTGGCGCAGCAGTTCGGGTGCCGCACTCCCGAGCACCAGGAACCGCGTTCGCCGCCCGGGTCTGTCCACCAGAACGCGGAGGATCGAGAACAGATCCGGCCGACGCTGAATCTCGTCGAGCACGATGAGCCCGTCGAGGGAATCGAGTGCGAGCCGTGGCTCGGCCAGGCGCGCAAGGTCATCCGGGTCCTCGAGATCGAAACGCGTTACCGGACCGTTGAACCGCTGCGCGAACTGGCGCGCCAGCGTCGTCTTGCCCACCTGCCGCGCGCCGAGGATGGCCACTACCGGGTGCGTCCGGAATAGGTCACTCACGCGATCGAGGTGCCGCGTTCGTTCGATCATGACGAGATTTTACCTTGAAAAATGAGCGGTGTCAACGCGATTTTCAATAAACTCTCCACCTGCCACCGCTTCCTCCCCACCGCTCGCCGCCTCGCCGCTTGGCCGTCTGTCCTACTGCCGTTCCCCTCCCTCCTTTACCCTGCCACCTTGGGGGGATCATGAAAACAGCAAGACGAACGCACGGCTTCACCGAATCGGTGATCCGCGCCATGACCCGCGTGGCCGCCCAGCACGACGCCATCAACCTGGCCCAGGGCTTTCCCAACTTCCCCTGCCCCGACGTGCTCAAGGAGGCCGCGGCCAAGGCGCTCCGCGACGACATCAACCAGTACGCCATTACCTGGGGGGCCAAGCGCCTCCGCGATGCGCTCGCGCGGAAGTACGCCGACTGGTACGGCATGGCGGTGGATCCGGAAACCGAGATCACCGTGACGTGCGGGGCCACGGAGGCCATGGCGTCCACGGTGTTGGCCATCGTGGATCCGGGCGACGAGGTGATCGTGTTCGAGCCGTTCTACGAGAACTACGGCCCGGACGCGATCCTGTGTGACGCGCGTCCCGTGTTCGTGCCCATGGCGCCGGCCGGCGAGCTGGACATGGACCACGTGGCGGCGGCGTTCTCGCCGAGGACCAGGGCAATCATCATCTGCACGCCCAACAACCCGGCGGGCCGAGTGCTGTCGCGGAGGGAACTCCAGGGCATCGCGGAGTTGTGCCGGCGGCACGACGCGTACGCCGTCACCGACGAGATCTACGAGCACATCTACTACGAGGGCGAGCACATCCCGATCGCGACGCTCGACGGGATGCGCGATCGCACGATCACGATCAGCGGCGCCTCGAAGACGTTTTCGGTGACAGGATGGCGCATCGGAACGATCGTGGCCCCCGCCGGCGTCACCGACGCCATCCGCAAGGTGCACGACTTCCTCACGGTGGGCGCCCCGGCGCCGCTCCAGGAGGCGGTCGCGGTGGGCATGGAGACCCTGGGCCGCGACTACTACGAGGGGCTCGCGCGCGACTATCGCCGGCGGCGAGACCTGATGTGCGGCGCGCTGCGCGCGGCGGGGTTTTCGCTCACGCCGCCGCAGGGGGCCTACTACGTGCTGGCCGACTTCTCACGCCTCTCGGATCTCCCGGACGACGAATTCGCGGTCTGGCTCACGAAGGAGATCGGTGTGGCGCCCGTGCCGGGCTCGAGCTTCTACTCGAAGCCCGCGATGGGGCGGAAGCTGGTGCGGTTCGCGTTCTGCAAGACGGAGCCGATGCTGACCGAGGCCGCGACAAGGCTCGCAGGCGTGCGGCAAGCGGTTGAGCGGCCGCTCTGACCGTCTGTCCGCCTGACCGCCTGTCCGCCTGGCGCGCCTGCCGGAACCCCATGCTCCGGACTTCGGTACATTCTCGGATGCGTCCCGCCGTCCTGGTCCCGATGTTGAGCGCGCTCCTCACCGGGAACGGGACGGGAGGCGGGCAGGAGCCGGCGCCCCAGGAACAGCAGCCCGCGCAGGTCATCCCGCCGGGTCGCGCCTTCTACTTCACGCGCGCCGTGTACACGAGCTACGGGCGCTGGCGGCCCAGCTGGGCCGTGGACTATCCCAAGGCGGACGTCCAGTTCCTCTACGCGCTCCGGCGGCTCACCGGCCTCGACGCCTACGAGCTGGAGAACCCCGTGGCGCTCGACGACCCGGAGCTGCGGCGCTTCCCGTTCCTCTACGCCGTGGAAGTCGGGCGGATGGCGCTCACCGAGGCCGAGGTCGACGGCCTGCGCGGGTACCTCCTGGCCGGAGGGTTCCTGGTGGTGGATGACTTCTGGGGCACGCGGGAGTGGGAGAACTTCGAGAGCGAGATGCGGCGGGTGCTGCCGGAACGCGCCATCGTCGAGTTGCCCCAGGACCACCCGCTGCTCAACACGTTCTACGGGATCGACTCGATCGTCCAGGTGCCGAACGTGGGGAACGGCATGCGCGGCGGCCCCACATGGGAGCGCGACGGGTACGTGCCGCACCTGCGCGCCATCTTCGACGACGGCGGCCGGCTCATGGTACTGATCAGCTGGAACAGCGACCTGGGTGACGCGTGGGAGTGGGCCGAGAATCCGCACTACCCGCTCCCGTACTCGAACTACGCCATCAGCCTGGGCGTGAACCTCGTGCTCTACGGGATGAGTCGCTGAATGGTGGCCCGCGTGTTCGAGCTGCTGTTCAAGTACCGGCCGCTGGTGTTCAGCCGCGGCGACCTCGTGGCGGCCTCGCCCATCCCCCTCGGCGCGATCATCGCGCTCGGGCTCGTGGCGCTGGCGCTGGCGGGCCTGGCTTACCGCCGCGCCAACGCCACGCTCCCGCCCCGGGTCCGGGTGGCGCTCTTCGGCCTGCGGGCGGGCGTCGTGGCGGTGCTCGTCTTCTGCCTCTCCGGCCCCGCGCTCCGGCTGTCCACGGTCGTCCCCCAGCAGAACGTCCTGGGCATCCTGATCGACGACTCGCGCAGCATGGGCGTCGCCGACCAGGACGGGCAGACACGCGGCGCCACCGCCGCGGCCGCGTTCGCTCCCGACGGCGCGCTGATGCGCGCCCTGTCCCAACGGTTCCGGGTGCGGTTGTTCGGGTTCTCGTCGTCGGTCACGCGGACGGACAGCGTCACGGGGCTCACCTTCGAGGGTCGCCGCACGGACTTGGCCGAGGCGCTGTCGGCGGCACGGCGGGAGCTGTCCACGCAGCCCCTTGCCGGATTGGTGGTGGTCTCCGACGGCGCGGACAACGCGGGCGCCGCCCTCACGGAGCCGCTTCTCGCGCTCGCGGCGGATCGGATCCCCGTTCACACGGTAGGCATCGGCACCGAGCGGTTCGAGCCGGACATCGAACTGCGCCGCGTCGCGCTTCCGCCGTCGGTGCTCCAGGGAAGCGCGGTGGTGGCGGAGCTGTCCGTGCAGGCTCCGGGCTTTGGCGGGCGGACGGTCCCGCTCGTCGTGGAAGAGGAGGGCAAGATCCTGAGCCGGACCGAAGTCCGGCTTCCCGCGGGGCGGGAGCCGGCCGCGGTGCGCGCGCACTTCCAGGTCTCGGAGCCCGGGCCGCGCCGCGTGCGGTTCAGCATTCCCGCGCAGGAGGGCGAGCTGCTTGCGGAGAACAACAGTGTCGAGGCCCTGCTCACCGTCGAGCCGCGGGTGGAGCGGATTCTGTACTTTGAGGGCGAGCCGCGCTTCGAGGTCAAGTTCCTGCGCCGCGCCGTGGCGGACGACGACCGGCTCGAGGTGGTGACCCTGCTCCGCACCGCCGAAGACAAGTTCCTCCGGCTGGGGGTGACCGATTCGACCGAGCTGGCGGCCGGCTTCCCGCGGACGCGCGCCGAGCTGTACCGCTACCGCGGACTGATCCTGGGCAGCATCGAGGCCAGCTTCTTCACGCACGACCAGCTCCAGATGCTGGCGGATTTCGTGGGCGTGCGCGGCGGCGGGCTCCTCGTGCTGGGCGGGCGCAAGGCCCTGGCCAACGGCGGATGGGCGCAGACGCCGCTGGGAGACGTGCTGCCGGTGGTGGTGGACCCCGCCGCGGCGGACACCACCTTCTTCGTGGAAGTCGCCGTCCGTCCCGCGCCCCTGGCGCTCGACCATCCCGTGCTCCAGCTCCGGTCCACGGCGGAGGCGTCGGCGGCGCGGTGGGATTCACTGCCCGCGCTGTCCTTGCTGAGCCCGGTGCGCGAGGTCAAGCCCGGAGCCAACGTGCTCCTCACGGGAAACGGGCCCGGCGGGCCGTACGTGGTGTTGGCCACGCAGCGCTACGGCCGGGGGCGGGCAATGACGCTGGCGGCCCAGGACTCCTGGATGTGGCAGATGCACGCAGCCATCCCGCTCGAGGACGACACGCACGAGGTCCTTTGGCGACAGCTGCTCCGCTATCTGGTGAGCGACGTACCGCGGCCGCTCACGGCACGGCTCTCGGCCGACCGGGTGGAGCCGGGCCAGGCGGTGACGGTGACGGCCGACGTCGCGGACTCCGGATACGTGCAGGTGAACGGCGCGCAGGTCCAGGCGACCATCGTCGACCCGGCGGGGGCGGAGCACGAGGTGCCGCTCCGCTGGACGGTGCGGCGTGACGGCGAGTACGAGGCGTCGTGGACGCCCGCGCTGAGCGGTCTGCACGAACTGCGGGTGCACGCGGAGCAGGACGGCCAGGTGCTCGGCGAAACCGTCGTCCACTTCCACGCGGGCGACCTTGGCGCCGAGTACTTCGGCGCGGCGCTCCAGGAGGGAACTCTGCGGCGGATCGCGGAGGAGACGGGCGGGCGGTACTACACGCCCTCCACGCTGCGGACGCTCCCCGAAGACGTGGCCTTCACGGAGAGCGGCGCCACGGTGGTGGAGTACCGCGATCTCTGGGACATGCCGGTGCTGCTGCTCGCGCTGATCGGTCTCCTTTCCGGCGAGTGGGCGCTCCGCAAGCGGCGGGGACTCGCGTGAGACTGCTGGTGGCCGCTCTGTTCGTTGCGTCGCCCGCGGCGGCGCAGACGCACGTGCTGGTGGCGTGCGGGCTGGGTGGCGAGCCCAGGTACCAGGAGGCGTTTCTCGCCACCGGCCTCGCCGTTGCCGCCGCCTTCGGGGAGCGCCTGAGCGTGCCGCGGTTGAACATCCGGCTGCTCGCGGAAGATCCCTCCCGGAACACCGCCGTCGCGGCCCGGTCCACGAAGCAGGAGATCGGACAGTCGCTGGCCGCCATGGCCGGGCGGGCCGAGCCCGGTGCCACGATCGTGATCGTACTGGTGGGGCACGGCTCCGTGGGCCCCGACGGGCCACGCATCAACCTGCCGGGTCCGGACCTCACGGCGGGCGAGTTCGCGGCGCTGCTCGCTCCGTTCGGCACGCGGCCGGTCGTGGTGGTGAACACGGCCAGCGCGAGCGGCGACTGGGTCTCCGCGCTGGCCGGCCCGGGGCGCGTGGTGCTCACGGCCACCCGGTCCAGCCGGGAGCGGGAGGAGGCCCGGTTCGGACGGCACTTCGCCGCGGCGCTGGCGAGTGACGACGCGGACGACGACAAGGATGGACGGCTCTCGGTGCTCGAAGTATTCGACTACGCCAGCCGGGAAGTGGCCCGCGGATACGAGCGCGACCAGCACCTTCGCACCGAGCATGCGCTGCTCGACGCCGACGGCGACGGTGTCGGCACGATGGAGCCCGTGGCCACCGGGGGCGACGGCGCGATGGCGGCCACGGTGTACCTGGGCGGCGCCGGCGCCGCGGTGCCGCTCACCGGGCTCGCCGCGGTGAAGGACTCCCTGGAGCGCGAGGTCGCGCGGTTGCGCGGGCGCAAGGCGGCCATGGAGCCGGCCGAGTACGAGCGACAGCTGGAGAACCTGCTGCTGGAGCTGGCGCGGGTGAGCCGCGAGCTGCGTGCGGAAGAGGGACGGCGATGAGGCAGCTCCGCGCTTTCGGTGCGGCCGTCGTGGCGGTCGCCTCGTTCACGGTGGTGGCGGGCGCGCAGGGCCCCGCGGCGGCACGGGCGGCGGTGCGGGAACTGCGTGAGACCGGGAAGTACGACGAGGCCATCGCGGCGGCGCGGCGGGCGGATCTGGCGCCCGAGCTGGGCGAGCTGCTGCGCCTCACCGGCCAGACCACGGAGGCGCAGCGCGTGCTCACCGCGGCGCGGATGCGGCCCCGCGCCGACAGCCTGCTCGTCATTCTCCAACTGGGCCTGCTGCGCGAGGAGCTGGGCGCCAGCAGCGAGGCGTTCCGGGACTACGACCGGCTGATCGCGGCGTACAACACCATCGGCGCGCGCCTCACGTCGGCCGAGCTGGCGGCCGTGGGCACGGCGGTTGAGCGTCTGAGCGCCACCGATTCCCGGCTGGCCCGCGATGCGCTGCGGGCGTACGACGAGGCCATCGCGGCCGATCCTGGCAACGTGGACGCGAGGCTCGCAGTGGGCAGCCTGTTCCTCTCCCGCTACAACGGGAGCGAGGCGCAGGCCGCCTTCGAGGAGATCCTGGCGCGCGATTCGCTCGAGCCGCGCGCGCTCCTGGGCCTGGCCCGCGCGGCGCGGTTCTCCGGAACCGGCGGCGTGAACGCGCTGCTCGAGCGGAGCCTGGAGATCAACCCGCGCCTGACGGAGGCCCGCGTGTTCCGGGCCGAGCTGCTGTCCGAGGTGGACGATTACGAGGGCGCGCGGCGCGAGATCGCGCGGGCGCTGGAGGTGAACCCGAGGTCCGCGGCGACGCTCGGCACGCAGGCGGCGGTGGCCTGGCTCGCCGGGGACTCCGCGGCATTCGAGGGTACGCGGCGCGCCCTGCTGGAGCGGAACCCGCGCTCGGCCATTCCGGACCTCGCGGCCGCGGAGCTGGCGGGACGGCACCGGCTGTACGCCGACGCGGCGCGGTTCGCGCGCCGGGCGGTGACCCTCGACTCGCTCTCGTGGCGCGGTTGGGCGCTCCTGGGCATCAACGAGCTGCGGCTGGGGCGGATGGACAGCGGCCGGGTGCACCTCGAGAAGGCGTTCGCCGGCGATCCGTTCGACGTGTGGACCAAGAACACCCTCGACCTGCTCGACACGCTCGGGACGTTCCCGTCGCGCGCGTTCCCGCGGTTCCGGGTGGTGGCGGACGCGGCGGAAGTCGACGCCCTCGCGCCGTACGTGGGTGCCCTGGCCGAGGAGGCGTACGCGTCCATGGCGGCGCGCTACGGTGTGCGGGCGCCGCCCATCCGGGTGGAGGTGTTCCGGCGCCACGCCGATTTCTCGGTCCGCACGATGGGCCTCGTGGGCCTGGGCGCGCTGGGGGTGAGCTTCGGGCCGGTGGTGGCCATGGACTCGCCGTCCGCGCGGCCCCGCGGGGAATTCAACTGGGGCTCCACGCTGTGGCACGAGATCGCGCACAGCTTTCACATGGCGCTGAGCGGACATCGCGTGCCCCGCTGGTTTACCGAGGGGCTGGCGGTGTACGAGGAGCGCCTGGCGCGTCCCGGCTGGGGCGACGACCCGAGCCCCGCGTTCCTCGCCGCCTACAAGGAAGGCCGCCTCCTGCCGGTGAGCCGGCTCAACGACGGCTTCGTGCGCCCCGCGTACCCCGAGCAGGTCGGGTTCTCGTACGTCGAGGCGTCGCTCGTGTGCGAACTCCTGGTGGAGCGGCACGGGTTCGAGGCACTCGTACGGATGCTCCGCGGGTACGGAAACGGGATGACCACGCCGCGCGTCTTTCGGGATGTGCTGGGCGTGGACCTGGACGCCTTCGACCGTACCTTCACCGACTGGCTGGAGCGGAAGTTCGCGACGCAGCTCGCGTCGCTTGGCGCGCACAGCGAAGGAAGCGCGGCCCCGCGGTCGCCCGCGGCGGTGCTCGCGCTGGCGCGCCAGAACCCGGGCGACTTCCGGGCGCAGCTGCTGGCCGGCCAGGTGCTGGTGCGGGACGGGCGGCTCACCGACGCGGTGCCGCTGCTCGAGCGGGCCAAGTCGCTGTTCCCGGAGTACGCGGAGGCGGACGGACCGTACCGGCTGCTGGCCCGGGTGGCGCGGGACCGCGGCGATCTCCGGCGCGCCGAAGCGGAGCTCGCGGCCATGACGGCGCGCAACGAGCGGTCGTACGAGGCGCACCTCGAGCTGGCCGACGTGCGGCTTGCCCTGGGTGACAGCGCGGGCGCGCTGCGGGCGCTGGACGCGCTGATGTATGTGGACCCCACCGAGCCGGACGCGCACGCGCGCCTGGCGGAGCTGGCGGAGGCGCGCGGGGAGACGGCCATCGCGGTCCGGGAGTGGCGGGTGCTCGTGGCGCTCGACCCGGCGGACCCGGTCACCGCGTACTACCGGCTGGCGCGCGCCGAGCTCAGGGCCGGCAACCGCGACGCGGCGCGCCGGGCGGTGCTGCGGGCGCTGGAGCGGGCACCGGGGTT
>DAINBS010000103.1:0-9410 GCA_036732805.1 Gemmatimonadales bacterium
TGAGAGCCGCCTCGAGAAGCGGCCGGACGGCCGCCTGTGGGCCGAGGTGGCGCTGGGCGACGGCAGCGGACGCGCGTTCACTGGCGCCGGGCAGTGCGCGGCCGGCAAGGACGGCGACATCTGGTGCGTCGCCGAGGCCACCCTCGCGGCCCTCCACGCGGCCCTCGGGTTGGGACCCTCGGCCCTGAGTATCCGGGACATCGTCGCCTTCGAGATCGACGGCAGTCCCGCGGTCGCCGTCTCGCTCTGGACCGATGTCCGCGGCGAGGGGCGCAAGCTGTTCGGGCTGTGTCAGGCCGATGAGGATCGGGGCCGCGCGGCCGCGCTGGCCGTCCTGAGCGGCACGAACCGCTTCTTCGGGGACGAGTAGGGTGCGCCGCTGGGCTTCGCCCGCGTGGTGCGCGGCTGATCCTCGCCGCGTGGTGCGCGGCTGAAGCCGCGGCTCGGCACCCTCAGCAAACGCTGACGCGCGCGGCCGGCTTGCCGGCGGATGCCGAGCCGCGGGTTTACCCGCGCACGCTCACAGCCAGCTCGGTCCTCCAGGCTCCCGAGCGGCTCCCCCGCGCACCGTTATCGCGGGCCTGCGATGCGCCCCGCCAGGCGGTCGGCCAGTGCGACGAGCTGCGCCTGCGCGATGTTCGCCTTGGAGGTGATCACCCCGCGCGCCGTCAGGTAGGCGCTCGCGGCCGCAAACAGCAGCCCCGGCAGGACCATGATCGGCCCCTCGCCGCCGCCGAGTCGCACGCCGACCAGCATCCCGACGAGCGCGCCGATCGCGCCGGCGATGCCTGGTGCCGCCTGCCAGAAGCCCGTCAGGGCCATCCGTTCCTCCACCCGCACGGTCGAACACCCGTCGCGCACATTCACCGTGACGAGCACGTTGCGTCCTTCCGGGCCCTGACCGGCGGGACTCCACGTGAGAGACCGGTCGAGCAGGGTCGCGTGGCCCGCCATGCCGAGTACCTCGTGGATCTCGGTCACGAGGGCGGGGAACTCCGCGGGCGTGGCTTCCCGATCCACGGCGCGCTCCACGCTCGCGGTCTTCTTCGCGATGTCGAACGCGAAGCCCGCCTCGGCGCCCAGCGGCCGCGGGCGATCGAACAGCCGCCCACGCGACCGGGTCGGGGCGGCCGGCAGATTCGGGGAGGTCCGCTCCCGCAGCGCGGCGCGCACGTGGTCGGGGGGAATGCCCACCTCGGCGGCAATCTGCTCCACGGCGCCCACCGACAGCGCGGGATCTTCCGTGGGGTGCGCGAGCTGGAGTTCCGCGGCCCGGTGGAGCACGGCCTGCACGTGGTCGCCGCGGAGAGCCGGTGTGTGCCCTGCCGTGGCGCGCAGGGCGGCCACGAACTCCATCGGCGAGGCGTACCGGTCCGCAGGCCTCACGGCCAGGGCGCGGACCAGCGCCTGCTGGAGGCGCCCCGGGAGGCGATCGAGACGCTCGGCATGGCGCGGGGAAGCGTCCACGAAGCGGCCCAGCCGGACGGCCTGCTCCGTGGGCCACATCTCCGGCGTTTCCCCCACCAGCAGCTCGTACACGACGCACGCGAGCCCGAAAAGGTCGGTGCGGGCGTCGAGACGCTGCGTCCCGGTGGCCTGCTCGGGGCTCATGTAGCCGGGCGTGCCCAGGGGGAACCCGCTGCGGGTGAGGGTTTCGGCCGCGGACGCCGACGTCACGGCCCGCGCGATGCCGAAATCGCCGACGACGGCCTGACCCTCGAGCAGCAGGATGTTCTCCGGCTTGACGTCGCGGTGGATGACCCCGTGGCGGTGGGCGTGATCGAGGGCGGAGGCAACCTGGTCGGCGAGCCGCAGCACCTCATCGAGCGGGAGCGGCGGGCCGTGCTCCACCACGTGCCGCAGCGAGCCGCCCGCCACGTACGGCATCACGTAGTAGAGCAGTCCGTCCGCTTCACCCGAATCGAGCAGGGGCAGGATGTGCGGGTGGTTGAGCTGCGCCGTGATCCGGATCTCGCGCAGGAACCGCTCGGAGCCCAGCGTGGCGCTCAGGTCGGGGCGCAGCACCTTCACGGCCACGTCGCGGTCATGGCGGAGGTCGCGGGCCAGGTACACCGTGGCCATGCCGCCCATGCCCAGCTTGCGGTGGACCGCGTAGCGGTCGGCCAAGGCGGCGGTGACACGCTGGAGGAGCTGGGTCAGATTGACCTCCGAAAGACCGGCCGGTGCAAAACTAGGGTGCGGGGGGTGCCAGCGCAGCGGCCGGTCGCCTTTACGTCGCCCTCATGATTTTCACGGTGCGCTTCACCTGCCGCTCAGCCGCGCTTCAACCTGAATTGAGACGCCGTATTGCAGATTCCATGGCGAGCACCTAACCGGGGAGGAAGTATGCGGTGGAGCAAGGTCTGGGTCGTTGCCCCGCTGGTGGCCGGGCTTGCGCTGGCCTGCGGTTCGGATGTGGTGGAAGAGGACGTCATCGGGACGTGGAACGCGACGGAGTTCGTGTTCTCGAACTTCGAGGATCCCGTCACGGATTTCGACGTGATCGCCATGGGCGGCGACCTCAGCATCGTCATCCGGGCGGACGGCACGTACACGCTGACGTTGAGCATGCCCTTCGCGGAGCCGGAGGTGATCGAGGGCGACTGGGTGCTCGACGGAGACGTGCTGACGTTGGACGAGGGCGTCGACGCGGTCGCGTTCGAGATCTCGCTCGATGGGAATACGCTCACGCTCCACACCGAGGACGTGGAGTTCGACTTCGACGAGGATGGGACGGACGATCCGGCGCAGCTCGACGTGACACTCGTTCGAGACTAGCGACCCCGCGGCGTGAACGACGAAGCGCTCCGCCATCTCACGGAGCGCTTCGGGTGTTTCGGGAAAGCGACGGGATCAGGCCCGGCTGCGGCTGAACGTCCCCATGATCATGTCCCACAGCGGGCTGGTGACGCCGAAGTCCCTGGTCGAATCGCCGTAGTGGTGCCGGAAGTGGTGCTTCTTGAGATAGAGCATCCACCGGTTGTGGAGCGAGAAGTGGTGCACGGCATAGTGGGTGGTGTCGTACACGACGTAGCCGGCCAGGAAGCCGCCGTACATCGCGACGCCCAGCCCGGGGCCGAGGAGGCCGCGGAACAGGAAGTAGAACGCGACCGCCAGCGGCACGCTCACCGACGGCGGCAGCACCAGGCGCTTGGTGTCGTTCGGGAAGTCATGGTGCACGCCGTGCGCGATGAAGTAGTGCCGCTGCCGGAACGTCTTCATGTGGCGCAGCGCGGGTTCCCCGGACGGCAACGCGCCTACGATCTCCCGCACCTCCGTCTCGATCCGCGGGCCCGCGTGAAAGAAGAACCGGTGCCCGAAGTACTCGATCACGGTCCACAGGGCGGCGCCGGCGACGGCGAAAGCCGCGACCTGCTCCGCCGGGAGTGCCCGGCCGGCGAGCAGCAGCATCGTCCCGCTCAGGGGCACGTAGAGGATGAGCGGCACCGTCCAGTGCACGTGGGAGAAGAACTCCAGCACGTCACTCTTGAAGATGCGGACCGAAACGTCCTCGTTGGAGACGTACTGTCTGGGCATGGGATGCGCTCCGCCGTTTGCCGTTGTCCGCCGCCAAAATGGCCACGGCACGCATGGCGCAACAGCGGGGCACGCGGAGATTCACACCCGCTTCACCGATCCCTTAACTTCGCACCGTCGGTCCGTGCGGCGTCGAGGTCGAGGTCCCGGCGCGAGAGCCCCGCTCCCCGGGGGGCCGTATGGCGGTGCGGTCGCGGCGGCGCCGGCGCCCGGTCGCCGAGCAGCCGGACACTGACGCGACGGACTTCGTCCGCCGCCGCCGCATCGGGCGCGACGCGCCCGGCCAGATCCAGCCATGGCACCACGTCGTCCGGTGCGCCGAGGCGGGCGGCATCGTCGGCGGCCTGGAGCGCCGCGCGGCAGGCGAGAGCCGGCTCGTCCCCGGCCTCCGCGTGCCTTGCCACCTCTCCGGCCCGGCCGGGCACGCCCAGCTCCTCGAGCCCCAACGCGATGGCACGGTGGACTTCGCGGCGCCGAGCGGGCGTGAGGTCGGCGCGCACAACGTCCGCGATCACGGGGTGGGCGCACCGGTAGGTCGTGCCCTCCTGCGCGAGCAGGCGGCGCTCTTCAGGATCTCGACGATGTGGAAGGGATTCCGGGGCAGGGTGCGGAGTAGCTCCTCGTCGCCCGCGTGATGGAGCACTGACCGCCGCACCCGGGGGCCGAGCGCGGTCAGGACTCCGCTCAGGCAGTCGCGCAGGCGCGGGACGCCCTCGGTCTGGTAGGTGGGGAACGCGAGGGCCACGTGCGTGATGCGGCCCTCGACGTCCGAGAGCAGGGTTCGCGCGCTTCCCCGGGGCCGTGTCGGCACGGTCAGCGGCGCACCTGGGTGACGGCCCGCAGCCGCTGGCGCACGTCCGCGGCCTTGCCGGCGTCCTCCAGCGCCCGCCACACGGCGTCGAGGAAGGCGCGGTCCACGTAGCCCGGTGGCGAGCCGATGTCGGGGGTGGCGAGTCCGTGCTCGCGGCGGAACACGTCCACGGCATCCACCAGGTCCTGGGTGTAGACCATCGTCTCGCGGCGCGGCGCAATGGTCTCGACGTCGGGCTGATACCGGCCCAGCGCGTGGAGCATCACGCGGAGCTGGTAGACGTCGCTGCCGCTGAACTGCTGGAGCTCGCGGAACCCGAGGGTCTCGGAGATCGCGTCGTAGATCCGCCGCAGCTCGGCCACGGGCGCCGGATGCTCGCAGACGTTGATCTGCGCCGTGATCCCGTCGGGACGGCGGGACATGCCGGGCCGCGCGTCGGCCACGACCACCGCCGCCGACTGCGCCCGGCCCTTGCGCGCGTCCCCGCCGGCCTCGTGCCCCGCGGCCAGCGCCTCGATCAGGCGGTCCGCGAGGTGGCGGCCGCTGGACGCACTGCGCTCGAAGGTCGTCGCGACCGCGTCCAGCACCTGGGGCCCCACCAGCAGATTGCCCTGGGTCACGTAGCCTGGTCCCGCGCGCTGGCCGGCCCACGCGTTCGTGCTGTCACCCGTGTGCTGGGCGCTCCCGCCGCGGACGCCGATCACCCCGATCTGGCGTCGCGCGGCGCCGCCGTCGGCCGCCGTCGCCTGCCGCAGCGCGTCGGCCGCGGGCGTCCCGGCGGCGAGCAGGTCCAGCAGCTCGGGCCCGTACTCGACCCGGGTGAACGCCTGCGTGGCCACCGCGCCCACGCCGGCGCGCACCCATGGCACCGCGTTGCCGACACAGGCGACGCGGGTCGTCACCGCCACGCCGACTTCTCCCGTGGCCGAATCGACGGCGGCGATCGAAAACGTCGCGAATCGCAGGGGGTCGCCCCATCCCGCCGGCTCCTGCGCGCTCAGCGCGAGCGGCAGCACCAGCCCGGTCAGCACACTCACTGTCCTCATCGGTCCTCCCGGGGATTCACCCCCGCTTCAGCCTTCCTTTAGTGGCGATGTGCGCAATTACGTTGCTGCTATGGTGGAAACGGCCGGCGCAGCGCGCCCGCCGAGAGCGGTGAACCTCCGCAGAGGGAGAAGGATCCATGCGACGCGCATTGTACGCAACGCTGGCGCTTGTCGCGGTCGTCCTGACCGCGCGCCCGGCCGCGGCACAGGAACTGGTGAAGGAGTACGCCGGGCTCGAGACCGGCACGATGTGGACGTTCGACGTGCCGCCCCTCGAGTACTGGGCCACGCGCTACGGGTTCCGGCCCACGCCGGAGTGGCTCGAAAAGGTGCGGCTGTCCGCCGCCCGGCAGCCCGGCTGTACCGCCTCGTTCGTGTCCGGGACCGGACTGGTGATGACCAACCACCATTGCGCGCGCGGCTGCATCGAGGCCGTGACCCGTGAGGGCGAGGACTTCCTCGAGGACGGGTTCTACGCGAAGACCCGCGAGGAGGAACGCCAGTGCCCGAACTTCTGGCTCGACCAGCTGCTCGCCATCCGTGACGTCACCGACAGCGTGACGGCGGCGGTGCCCGCGGGGTCCACGCCCACGCAGGCCGCCGAGGCGCGGGCCGCGAGCATCGTGGACATCCAGAATCGGTGCTCCGCCACCGCGCCGAACCTGAACTGTCAGGTGGTCACGATGTACCGCGGCGGCCAGTACAAGCTCTACACGTTCCGCCGGTACAACGACGTCCGTCTCGTGTTCGCGCCCGACGGCCCGGCCGCGTTCTTCGGTGGCGACCCGGACAACTTCACGTACCCGCGGTACGACATGGACATCAGCTTCTACCGGGTGTACGAGAACGGGCAGCCCCTTCAGCCCACCCACCACTTCACGTGGAGCCCCAACGGCTCGTCCGAGGGTGACCTCGTGTTCGTGGTCGGGAACCCCGGGTCCACGGGCCGCCTCAACACGCTCGCGCAGATGGAGTACCTGCGCGATGTGCAGTACCCCGCGCAGCTCGACGGCCTGGCGCGGCAGATTGCCATCCTGCACGACCTCGCGAACGCGGACGCCACGCGGGCGCGCGCCCTGCGCAACCGGATCTTCGGGCTCGAGAACTCGCAGAAGGCCGTCACGGGCTATCGGGCCGGCCTCATCGATCCCGGCCTGATGTCCTGGAAGCGCAAGTGGGAAGACGACTTCCGGGCCAAGGTGCAGGCGAACCCCGATCTCAAGGCGAAGTTCGGCAACGCGTGGGACGAGGTGGCGACGATCAACCAGGAGCTGACGGCGCTCGACGTGCGCCGCCGGTATCACGCGTTCAACGCGTTCGGCAGCCGCCTGATGACCCTGGCCGGCCTCATCGTCCGGGCGCCGAGCGAGATGGCAAAGCCCGACGGCGAGCGGATGGGCATGTTCCGCGAGGCGAGCCGCGCGCAGCTGGACCGCTTCCTGGGCGGGAGCACCGACACCCTGCTCGAGCGGCGCATGCTGACCGCGTGGTTCGAAGCCATGGCCAGGGAGCTCCCGGCCGACGACCCGGTGCGCCGCGTGGCGCTCGGCGGCCGGACACCGGAAGCGGCAGCCGCGGCCCTCGTTTCGGGTACGGTGCTCGGCAGTGCCGACCAGGCGCGCCGCCTGCTCCAGGGCGGGCAGTCGGCGATCACGGCCTCGAGGGATCCGTTCATCGCGCTGGCGCGGGTGATCGAGCCACTCGAACGCGAGATGTCGGCCAGGATCGTGGCCCTGCGCGACCAGGAAGCGCAGCAGGACGAGCGGATTGCCCGCGCCCTGCTCGCGGTGTTCGGCAACAGCGTGGCGCCGGACGCCACCTTCAGCCTCCGGATTTCCGACGGGGTCGTGGCGCGGTTCCCCTACAACGGCACGATCGCGGCGCCGTACACGACGTTCTACGGGCTGTACGACCGCTGGACGGCGTTCGGTGGCAAGGACCCGTGGCGGATGACGCAGAAGTGGATCGACGCCAAGGACCGGATCAACCTGGCGACGCCGCTCAACGCGGCCTCCACGAACGACATCATCGGCGGCAACTCAGGCAGCCCCGTGATCAGCCGGAACGCCGAGATCGTGGGACTCATCTTCGACGGCAACATCGAGCAGCTGCCCAATCGCTTTCTGTTCACGCAGTCGGTGGCGCGGTCGGTCTGGGTGGACAGCCGCGGGATCGTCGAGGCGCTCCGCTCGGTGTTCGGGGCGACGCCGCTGGTGGAGGAATTGCTCGGCGGGAAGTGAACGAAGAAACTGAATGTCCAATGTCCAATGTCCAACGTTGAATGTTGGGCATTGGACATTCGACATTGGGGGTTGGACATTGGAAATTGGCAGTTGGACATTGGACATTTCCCGGGGGTTCTCCATGCACCGTGCACTTCGTCTGATCACCGTCGCCTGCCTCGCGCTGGGGACGGCGTCTCCGGTCCTCGCCCAGGTTGCGCAGGAGCGCGTGGACCTGGACGTGGTCCGCCGCATCCGGGAGGAGGGGCTGCAGCGTTCGCGGATTCCGGCGCTCGCCGGCCACCTGGTCGAGGTCATCGGGCCTCGGCTCACGGGGTCGCCGGCCATGAAGCAGGCCAACGACTGGACGGCCCAGCAGTTCCGGGAATGGGGCCTGGTCAACGTGACGGTCGAGCCCTGGGGCGAGTTCGGCCGGGGATGGGAGCGCGTCTCCTACAGCGGACGGGTCGTGACGCCGTACGTCGAAGGCCTGCAGGCGATTCCCACGGCATGGACCGGCTCCACCAAGGGGACGCTGACGGGATCCGCGGTGATCGTCCGGGCCGACAGCGCGCCGTCGCTCGCGGCCTACAAGGGGAAGCTCAAGGGGGCGGTCGTCCTCATGCAGGAGATGCCGGACGTGGACGAGATGTGGGACGCGGCGGCCGAGCGCAGCGACGTGGACTCGCTGCTCGCGCCGCCGGCGCCGCGGGCCGGTGGCGACCCGGATCCGGCCGAGCGCCAGCAGATGATGGACCGGTTCCGCCGCATGCGGGAGGTGCGGCAGGCCGCCGACAGCCTGTTCCGCAATGAGGGTGTCGCCGCCATCCTGGTGCCCTCGTCACGGGCCTACGGCATCCTGCGCGGCGGCGGCAGTGCCGCGGGGCGCGATGCCAAGCAGCCGGAGCCGCTGCCGGAGCTGGTGGTGTCGCAGGAACAGTACGCGCGCATCTACCGCAGCGTGGAGCGGGGCATTGACGTGCGGCTCGAGCTCAACGTCCGGAACCGGTTCTTCAGCGACGATCTCCAGGCCTACAACACGCTTGCCGACCTGCCGGGCACCGACAAGGCCGACGAGTACGTGATGCTCGGCGCCCATCTCGATTCCTGGCACCTGGGTGGCGGGGCGACGGACAACGCGGCCGGCTCGGTCGTGATGATGGAGGCCCTGCGGATTCTCAAGACCCTGGGGCTCACGCCGCGCCGCACGATCCGGATCGGGCTCTGGAGCGCGGAGGAGCAGGGGCTCCTCGGTTCCCGCTTCTGGGTCGAGAAGCACCCCGAGATGCACGCGAAGATCTCGGCCTACGTGAACGTGGACAACGGCACGGGCAAGGTACGCGGGATCTGGGACCAGTCCAACGAGGCCGCCATCCCGGTCTTCGAGCAGCTGCTGTGGCCGTTCCGCGACCTCGGCGTCGTGGCCGTGAAGCACGGCAATACCGGCGGCACCGACCACCTGTCGTTCGACCGGGCCGGGATCCCCGGCTTCAACTTCATCCAGGACCCCATCGCGTACGGCACGATGACGCACCACACATTCCTGGATGTGTACGACCACCTCGAGCTCGACGACCTCAAGCAGGCGGCGGTGGTCGTGGCGGCCACCGTGTATCACCTGGCCATGCGGGATGAGATGATGCCGCGGAAGCCGGCGGCGGGGGCGACGAACTAGGACGGCAGGAGAGTGCAGGGTGCAGAGTGCAGGGTGCAGCGGACCCGTGCACTCTGCCCTGTGCCCTCTGCACCCTTACACACACACTGCACCCTCTGCGACCCGCCTCGCCCGCCGGG
>DAINBS010000104.1:0-9366 GCA_036732805.1 Gemmatimonadales bacterium
GCCGCCGCGGCAACCGCATCGTCGCGCACCGCCACGAGGACGACCTCCACCTCACCGAGCCACGGCGGCGGTCCCCCCCAGGTAAGCACGAGCGGCGGAGGAACCGGAGTCCTCCGCCGCCCGTGCAGCCGCACCTCGTGTCCGGCGCGCGCCAGGGCGACGGCGAGTCCCTGCCCCGCCCGCCCCGGCCCGACGATGCCGATGGCGCTCAACGCGTCCGGCCCGAGTCCGTCCCCCCGAGGGTGAGCAGTTCCGCCGGCGTCTGCGCCCGGCCCAGGAACCCCAGGGCGGCCCGCACCTGCTGGTCGCGCGCCACCTGACGCTGGATCTCCGCGTCGCGCCCGAACACGTATCGCGTGATCTCGTCACCAAGCTGCTCGTCGAGCAGGGCGCCCGCCCCGGCGAACGTCGAATCGGGCAGAGCGATGCCACGCTCCCGCATCATGGCGATGAAGCCCCGCCGCATGGACGGGCTGACCTCGAAGTCCGGGCCAGGTACCCCATTCCGGCCCTTGACCTCGAGGGCGTACGACGTGAGCGCGGCCCGGAACTCCGGCACCTTGGATCCCAGCGCCCGGGCAAAGGCCTGCTCCCCACTCGTGAGCGTGTCGGACTGCACGACGTGGTCCGGAGTGATGCCACCACCGCCCAGCACCACCCGCCCGCTGGCGGTGTGGAAGCGGGGCCGAGTGGAGTCGGACACGGCGCTGTCCGCGGGCGGCGCGTCCGGATCCCGCATCGCGAGGAGTACCGGGTCCCGGCGCGCCGGCCGCTCGAGCTGGCGTCCGCTGGGCGTGAACCACCGGCCCGTGGTGAGCTTGAGCGCCTGCGGTCCGGGGCCCAGCTCGACCACGCTCTGGACCAGGCCCTTCCCGAAGGTGGGCGTCCCGACGAGGAGCGCCCGATCGTGGTCCTGCCAGGCGCCGGCGATGATCTCGGCCGCGCTGGCCGAGTTGCCGTTCACCAGCACCACGAGCGGCATGTCCGGCCATTGCTGCGCACGCGCGGCCTTGAACACGCCGGACGCGCCGGGGGCGCGGCCGCGCGTTTCCACCACCGTCTGCCCGCGGTCCAGGAACAGGTCCGCCACCGCTACGCCTTCGTTGAGCAGCCCACCGGGGTTGTTGCGCAGATCGAGAATGAGGGAGCGCGCCCCCTGCTGACGCAGCCGCGCGATCTGGTCGGCCAGCTCCTTGGCCGACGACTCGCTCACCTGCGTGAGGCGCACGAAGCCTACGCCGCCGGGCAGTACGCGGCCGCCCTCGACCGACAGGACGTGGATCCGCTCGCGCGTGATCGTGAACGTGATCGGGTCGGGGACGCCCGGGCGCGACACCAGGATCGTGGCACTGGTGCCCGGGGCACCGCGCAGCCGGCTCACCGCCCGGTCCACGGGCCAATCGTGCGTGGACTCGCCCTCGACCGCGATGATCCGGTCACCCGGCTGCACGCCCACCCGCTCGGCCGGTGTGTCGGGCATGGGGGTCACGACCTGGATCCAGCCGTCGTTCGACTCGATCCGGATGCCGAGGCCGCCGTAGTTGCCCGTCGTGCTGACGGTGAGGTCTTCGAAGTCGTCCTTGCGGAGGAACATGGTGTACGGGTCGCCCAGCTCCCTCAGCATCCCGTCAATCGCGAGATCGTACAGCCGGCCCTCGTCGAGGGAATCCACGTAGTACTCGGCGAGGTAGGCCACCACGTTCTCGAACAGGCGGGCCTGCTGATAGACGTTGCCCGCCCGGTCGGAACCGCGCTGGAGCAGCCATCCGCCGGACGTGAAGGCGATCACCCCCACGAGCCCGAACAGCAACACATTCTTGTTGGTACGTGACATAGCCTCTCCGAGCTTCTCCCGTGAGCTGGCGACCCTCGAAACCTGTTAAACCCGGGCGGCCCCAGGTTGTTTCCCAACCAGCGCGGCCACCGCGTCCCACGCGGTCGCCTCCACGCGGTCCGGCGTCTGCGTCCCGTCCAGATGCAGGACGCCGGAGCCCCGCGCCCGGCGGAACGCCTCCACCACCCGGTCGTGGAACGCCGCGTCGGCCCGCTCCAGCCGGTCCGGCACCTTCCCCTGCGCCGCCTGCCGGGCCCGCCCCACGTCCGCCGGCACGTCCACGACGAGTGTGAGATCCGGCCGCAGCCCGCCAGTGGCGAGCGCGTTCGCGGCGCGGATCCCATCGGCGTCGAGCCCCCGCCCCGCGATCTGATACGCATCCGTCGAGAGGTCGTATCGGTCGCAGAGCACCACTGCGCCGCGCGCGAGCGCCGGACGGATCACCCGGGTCACCAGGTCGGCCCGTGCCGCGAGCAGCAGGAACACCTCGGCGAGCGGGGAGGCATCGAGCCCGGAATCCAGGAATGCGGCCCGGGCGGCCTCGGCCGCCGGCGTGCCGCCCGGCTCGCGCACCTGCACGACCTCGTGGCCCACCGCGGTCAGGCGCCGCCGCAGCGCCCCGGCGAGCGTGGACTTGCCCGCGCCTTCCGGGCCTTCGATCGCGACGAACACGCCGGTCACGGGCGTCAGCTGAGCGTGATGATCGGGCTCGCGGCCCCGCGGCGGATGCCGTCCATGATCTGCTCGTTCACCCGCATCATCAGCTTGTCGAAGTTGGACTGCGCGGCGATCACCGCCTGGTAACGGGCGTCCGCCTGGATCAGCCCGAGCAGGCTGTCGTATTCCTGTACCAGGGCCTCTTCCGGCTCGCGCCCCTCGCCGGCGGCCCGCTCAAGCTGCTCGGCCACGGCGTGCAGCCGGCCCATCTGGTCCTGCAGGGCCTGCTGCTCCTTGACCCGCTCGTGCGCGCGACGCAGCGCCTTGTACTCCTCGGTCTGGCCAATCAGACGGCCGAGGTCCACGGCCTTCTCGTCGATCATTCCGCCTCCCGTTCGGCGAGCAGATACCGCTCGCGCCCAAACAGATCCCGCTCGATCCACGCCGAGGTCCACCCTTCGGCGCGCGCGAGCGCGAGCGTCCGATTGGCCCTGCGGCAATCTACTTCCAGCGCGAGGAGCCCGCCGGGCGCGAGCCGACCCCGCGCCTGGCGCAGCAGCACACCCGTGTGGGCCAGTCCGTCGCTCCCGCCCACCAGGGCCAGCCGTGGCTCCTGGTCCCGCACACCCCCATCGAGCGTCTCCCACTCGCCGGCGGCCACGTAGGGCGGGTTCGAGACGATCACGTCCGCGGACGCGGTTCGCATGGCCCAGAGCAGGTCACCCGCGCGGAACTCGACGATGGGCGGCGTCCCGAGCGCGGCGGCGTTGCCCCGGGCCACCGTCAACGCCGCCTCCGAGAGGTCGGTGGCGATCACCCAGGAGAACCGCCCCTCGGTGGCGAGGCTCAGTGCGATGCAGCCGCTCCCGGTCCCGATGTCCGCGGCCACTCCCCACCGGTCGCGGGCCCGGCACCAGTCGAGCACGCACTCCACGAGCCCCTCGGTTTCGGGACGCGGAATCAGGACGCGCGGATCCACCGCGAGCTCGAGCGTGCGAAAGGCGGCCGTCCCCGCGGCATAGGCGGCCGGCACGCCGGCGGACCGGCTGGCCACCGCCTGGAGGAATGCCGCGCCGACGGCCGGGTCGGCGGGCTCGTGACGGCGGGTCCAGAGCGACCCCGGGGACGTCTCCATGATGGCGCCCAGGAGCGTCAGCGCTTCGCGTCGCGGATCGCCGACCCGTGAGTCCGCCAGTCGTTGCTCGGCATCCGCGAGGAGGACCGCGATGGAGCCTCCGGGAGTGTCGTCGCGGCCCGCCGGCCCGCCCGCCCGACGCGCCGCCTCCGTCACGCTTCCACCCGCTCGGCGCGGTGCGCCGTCTGGAGGTGACCGAGCAGTTCGCTCAGCTCCCCGTCGAGCACGTCGGCCAGCGCGTGCTGGGTGAAGTTGATGCGGTGATCCGTCACTCGGTTCTGGGGGAAGTTATAGGTCCGGATCTTGGCCGACCGGTCACCCGTCCCCACCAGCGCGCGCCGCTCCCTCGAGCGCGCCGCCTCCTGCTCGGCGATCATGCGGTCGAGCAGGCGCGCCCGCAGCACCTCGAGCGCCCGCAGCTTGTTCTGAAGCTGGGATTTCTGGTCCTGGCACTGGACCACCAGGCCGGTCGGGATGTGCGTGACGCGCACGGCGGAGTCGGTGGTGTTGACGCTCTGGCCGCCCGGTCCCGAGGACCGGAACACGTCGATCTTGAGGTCCTTGTCCTCGATCCTGACGTCGACCTCTTCCGCTTCGGGAAGCACGGCCACGGTCGCGGCCGATGTGTGGATCCGCCCCTGGGCTTCGGTCTCGGGCACCCGCTGCACCCGATGCACCCCCGACTCGTGGCGCAGCACGCCGAACGCCCGTTCCCCATGGATGGCGAGCACGGCCTCCTTGAGCCCGCCCAGGTTGCCGTCGTGCAGCTCGAGCACCTCGACCTTCCACCCCTTGCGCTCGGCGAACCGCGTGTACATCCGGAAGAGATCGGCGGCGAACAGGGCAGCTTCGTCCCCGCCCGTCCCCGCCCGGATCTCCATGATCACGTCCCGATCGTCGAGCGGATCGGGCGGGAGCAGGAGTTCGTCGAGGTCGGACTCGAGCTGGAGGATCTCGGGCTCGAGCCGGTCGAGGTCGGCCCGGGCGAGCTCGGCGAGCCCCGGTTCGGGGTCACGGGCAAGCTCACGCGCCTGGTCGCGTTCGCCGATCATCCGCTCGAGCCGACCTGCGGTCTGGCGGATGCGTTCGAGCCGGGCATGTTCCCGGCCCAGAGCACCGAGTCGCTTGGGATCCCGGGCGACCGCGGGGTCGGTGAGTGCTTGCTCGACCTCGGCCGCGCGGGCGAGCGCGGCGGCGAGCCGCGCCGGCGTGCTCACGCGCCCTGCGACGCGCCCTTCTGCCCGTAACGCCGCTGGAACCGCTCGACGCGACCGGCCGTGTCAATCAGCTTCTGGCGGCCCGTGAAGTAGGGATGGCATTTGGAGCAGATTTCCACGTGAATGGCGGTGCTCGTGGAGCGCGTCTGCCAGG
This sequence comes from Gemmatimonadales bacterium, assembly GCA_036732805.1. Taxonomy (GTDB): domain Bacteria; phylum Gemmatimonadota; class Gemmatimonadetes; order Gemmatimonadales; family GWC2-71-9; genus JAOTWJ01. The sequence goes on from DAINBS010000104.1 coordinate 4,998, forward strand.
AGTTGCCGCAGGCGCACATCACGGTGAGGACTTCGTACTTGGGATGAATTGCCGGCTTCATGGTCGGGTCCTGAAAGGGCCATGGTATCGGGAAGCTTGGAACTATAACGGAGGCAGGGACTTGCCGGCAAGCGGGGGGGCCACGTGACGTTTGACACCCCTCCCGCCGAACGGTAGTGTTTTCTCGCCCTGTTCCCCCACCACCCGAGGCCGCCGTGAGCGTGGTCGAGACGTTGCGCCGCGTTCCCCTCTTTGCCCAGTTGGGACCGGATGAGCTCCAGCGCGTCGCGGCCATGGCCCGGGAGCGGCCCTACCCTCGCAACAGCGTCATCGTGTTCGAGGATGACCCCGGCGACGCCCTGTTCGTGGTGGCCGGCGGCCAGGTGAAGGTGGTGCTCGTGGGCGAGGACGGACGGGAAGTCATCCTCGCCGTGCTCGGCCCGGGGGACTTCTTCGGCGAGCTCTCCCTGATCGACGATGAACCGCGCTCGGCTCACGTGATCGCGATGGACGACGCGCGGCTGCTCGTGCTCCGGCGGGAGGATTTCCACCAGGCGCTCGAGGCGCACCCACGGATCGCGCTCGGGCTGCTGCGCGCCCTGTCGCGCCGGCTCCGGCGGGCGGACGACAAGATCGGGGCGCTGGTGCTGCTCGACGTCTACGGCCGCGTGGCGCGGGTCCTGCTCGAGCTCGCGGCCGATGCCCCGTCGAGCGACCTCGTGCAGGGGGTCACGCACGCCACGCTGGCCCAGATGATCGGGTCGAGCCGCGAGACCGTGTCCCGCACCCTGGGCGAACTGGCCGACCGCAGGCTCATTGCCGTGTCGCGCGACGGGATTCGCCTGGCGGACCGGGCGGCGCTGCGTGCGGCGGCACGCCTCTCGTGACCGCCATCACGTCCACCGGGTGAGGGCGGCGCTTGCCCCGGACAGGGGGGAGACCGTAGCGTTGAGTGCCATGCTGTCAGGTCGGCCGGGCTCATGACCTGTCGGGTCACGATTTGGGGAGCCCGTGGCTCGATCCCAACACCGGGACCGCTCACGGCGCGCTACGGAGGCAACACTCCGTGCGTGACGCTGCAGAGCGAGGGACCGGCGGGGCGGAGCCTCGTCATCCTGGACGCGGGGACGGGGATTCGCCCGCTGGGGCGGGCCCTGGTGGAGGCCAGCTCGGAGCCGCTGGTGGCGGATCTGCTGATCTCCCATACGCATTGGGACCACATACAGGGGCTGCCGTTTTTCGCCCCGTTTTATGACGAGCGCAGCCACATCCGGATCTGGGGCGCCCAGCAGGGCAAGGTGGCGCTGGAACGAATCCTGCGCGAACAGATGAATCCGGTGGTGTTTCCGGTGCCGCTGCACCAGCTGGACGCCACCCTGTCGGTGACGCACGTCGGGCCGGGGCGGTTCCTGGTCGGGGAGTTCGCGGTGGACGCCATGCGGCTGCGGCACCCGGGGCACACCTTGGCCTTCCGGCTTGCGCCGCGCAACGGCGGGCCGAGCGTGGTGTACATCACCGACAACGAGCTCGGGCCAGGCGGGGACTACCCCGTGGGCGCCGGGTGGCGGGACGAGCTGGTGGCGTTCGCGGCGGGCGCGGATCTGCTGATCCACGACGCCATGTTCACCGCCGACGAGGTCGGGGCGTTCGCGGGCTGGGGGCACTCCTCCGATGCCGAGGCGGTGGACCTCGCGGTGGATGCCGGGGTGCGGCGGCTGCTGCTGTTCCACCACCGGCCGGAGCGGACGGACGACGGGATGGACGACCTGTTCGCAAGCGCGCGGCGCCGGGCGGAGGCCCGGGCGCCGGGGCTCGACGTGGTGGCGGCGTTCGAGGGACTCGAAATCACTCTCTAGCGGGGGCGTTAGGCTATGCGGTGGCGTACTCTTCTCACGGGAACGGCGGCGGCGCTGCTGATGGGCAGCGGCGCGCTCGTCGCGCAGGACACGCGGTCGGGCATGGCGGTCATGCCGTTCGAGAACGGCGGATCGTACGGCCTCCAGGCCGAAGACTACGACGCGCTCCGGGTGGGGATGCAGCAGATGCTCACCACCGAGTTCGCCATGAACGGCCAGCTGCGCGTCGTGGACCGGTCGCGCATCGCCGAGCTCCTCAAGGAGCAGGACCTCGGGGCGTCGGGCCGGGTGGATGCCGCGACGGCGGCCAAGATCGGCAAGGTGGTCGGCGCGAAGTACATGGTGATGGGCGGCTTCATCGACACCTACGGCACCATGCGGCTCGACATCCAGATCGTGGACGTGGAGACGACCGAGATTGTCAAGGCCGACCGCCACACGTTCAAGCGCGAGGAGATGGCCAGGGCCGTGATCGACGCCGCGGCGAAGATCACGAAGGACCTTTCCCTGCCGTCGCTGCCCAGGGAGGTCCAGGCGCAGCGTGAAGAGCGCGCCGAGCGCATGAACCGGACGCAGGCCGTGTCGTACTACACCAAGGGCCTGCTCTACCAGGATCGCGGCGATACGGACAAGGCCAAGGAGCTGTTCAGCAAGGCCCTGGCCGAGTTCCCGGACTACACGGAGGCGCAGGAAGCGCTCCGCCAAGTCGGGGGCTGAGCCGCCCGCCCGTGACCGCCCCGATCGCTGTACTCGGACGGGGCGTTGCGCGCCGGGTCGCCTCCACAGGCGGCCTGGCGCGCTTTCTTGTCCGCACCCTCACGGCCTGGGGCACGCTGCCGGCGGGGGGCCGCCGAGTCGTGCGGCGGATCATGCTGAACCAGGTCTGGTTCACCGCGCTCCAGGCCATCCCGATCGTGATCGTGCTGGCGAGCATCCTGAGCTACCTGGTGATCTCGCAGGCGGTGCGCGAGCTGGGGCGGCTCAACGCCACCGAGCTGATCGGCTCGCTCATGGTGATCGCCATCGTGCGGGAGCTGGGCCCCCTGCTCACGGCCATCACGGTTGCGGGACGCTCGGGCACGGCCATCGCCGCCGAGCTGGCCACGAACACGGTGATGGGGGAGGTGCGCGCGCTCGAGGGCATGGGCATCGACCCCGTGCAGTACCTCGTTCTGCCGCGGTTCGTGGCCGCCATCATCTCCGTGGCCGGGCTCATCCTCGTGTTCGACCTCACGGCCATTCTCGCCGGGCTCCTCGCCGCCGTGACGAACGGCATGAGCCGCACCCGCTACTTCGACATCGTGCTCGGCTCGCTCACCCCGCTGGACGTGTGGCTGACCATCGCCAAGGGGCTCCTGTTCGGCGCGATCCTGGGTGTGGTGCCCAGCTACCACGGCCTCGGCGTACGCGGCGGCTCCACCGGCGTTCCCGTCGCGTCGAGCCAGGCGGTGCTCGGCAGCATCGTGCTGATCTTCATCTGCTCCGCCCTGTTCGTGGCGGTGACCCAGTGACGGCCCCGCCCCTGGCCTTCGAAGACGTGCCGCTCGGCCTTGGCGGGGCGACGCGCGTATCGCTCACCGTCCCGGAGCACCGCGCCGTGGCGGTCGTGGGCGAGGTCGCGAGCGGCCTCGACCGCCTCGCGGAGTTCGCCCTCGGGCTCGCGCAGCCGTCGGCGGGGCGGGCGCTGCTCTTCGGCGAGGAGGTGGGGCGCATGACGCGCCGCGCCGCGCTCGCCTTCCGCCGCCGCGCGGGATACGTTCCCGAGGGCAATGGCCTGCTGCAGAACCTCTCGCTGGCGGAGAACGTGGCGCTGCCACTCCGGTTCGCCAGCGACATGAGCCCGCGGGAGATCCACGGGCGCCTGCGGGTCATTCTCGGCGCGTTCCGGCTGGCCGAGGTGGCGCAGCTGCGGCCGGCGGACGCCGACGATGAGCAGCGGCGGCGGGCCGCGCTCGCGCGGGCCCTGGTGTTCGATCCGGCGCTCGTGATCCTTGACCAGCCGTTCGACGGGATCGGGCCGGGCGCCGCGAGCGAGCTGCTGAGCCTGGCGCGGGGGGGCGAGACACCGGACGGACCGCGCCGCGCGGTGTTCGTGACGAGCCAGGCGCTGCCGGACTACCTCCGGCTGCGGTTCGAGCTGCGCCATCGGGTGGCGCGCGGGGCGCTGCACCAGGACGCGTAGAGGACATCGTGAACACTCAGCGCACCGATTTCTGGGTGGGGCTCTTCATCCTCGTCGGCATCGGCGTGGTGGTCGGCATGGCGATCGTCACCAGCGGCCTTGGCGAGCGCCGGACCACCTTCTACCTCCGGACCCCCACGGCGGAAGCCCTGACGCCGGATACGAGGATCGTGCTCCGCGGCCTCGACGTGGGCCGCCTGCGGGACATCAGCCCGCTCGTGGATTCGGCCACCGGCGCGCTGCAGTTCATCGGACGCCTGGCCGTCACGGAGCGGTTCCCCAACGGCACCGAGCTGCGCCTGCCGCGCGGCACGCGCGCCGAGATCGTCCA
>DAINBS010000105.1:0-9299 GCA_036732805.1 Gemmatimonadales bacterium
AACCGTCGAGGTGGCCGCGCGCGCCGAGTCGCTGCTGCGGGAGGTGCCGGAGGTGACGGACCTCCTGACGCAGGTGGGAGCCGGCGGACAGGGGTTCAGTTTCGTCGGCTCCGGCGTCAACGCGGCGCAGATCCAGGTGACCATCGAGTCGGATCTCCCCACGGAGACGATCATCCCGCGGCTCCGCGAGCAGTTGGCGGTCCTTCCCGATGCGGACGTCACGGTCGCGCTGTCCGAAACCATGGGCGGTGGCGAGGCGCCGTTCCAGGTGCTGGTGAAGGGGTCCGATCAGGCGCGCCTGGACACCCTGGGGCGGGAGGTGACCGGCCTGGTCGCGGCCATCCCGGGGCTCGTCGAGGTGCGCAACACCATCGAGGATCCGCGGCCCGAGTTCGCGTTCCGGCCGAACCGCGAGGTGATGCGGGAGTACGGACTCACCATGGCCCAGGTGGGCGGCATGCTCCGGGCGTCCATCGAGGGCATCGTGCCCGGCGTGTACCGCGAGGCGGGCGACGAGCGTGACATCCGCGTGCGCCTCGTGGAGCAGGCCCGCGACCGCACCGAGCAGCTCGCGGGGCTCCAGGTGCGCACCCCCGTGGGGATGGTGCCTATCGGCTCGCTCGGGCGCATCGAGCGTCAGGGCGGCGAGGCTACCATCCAGCGGGACGACAAGCAGCGCACGGTGCGCGTGGACGCCTATCTCGCGGGCGGCAGCCTCACCGAGGCCGCGCGTCTCACCGCGGAGGCGATCGACAGCCTCGGGCTCCCCCCGGGCTACGCGTATGAGATCACCGGGGAGTTCGAAGCATACCAGGAGTCGTTCGCGGAGATGGCCAAGGCCATGGTGCTCGCGGTGATCCTCACGTACGTCCTGCTCGCCATGATGCTGGAGTCGTACATCCACCCGGTCACGATCATGATCACGGTCCCGCTCGGCGCGGTGGGTGTGGCGTTCGCGCTGTTCTTCACGGGGATCTCGATCAACATCTTCAGCATGATGGCCATCATCATGCTGGTCGGCATCGTGGTGAACAACGCCATTCTGATCCTCGACTACGCGCAGCAGCTTCGGAGACAGGGGAAGACCGCCGTCGAGGCGCTGCTCGAAGCCGCGCCCGCGCGCCTGCGGCCGATCATCATGACGAACGTGGCCATCGCGATCGCGCTCGTGCCGCAGGCGCTGGGCTCGGGGCCGGGGTCGTTCTTCCGGAAGCCGATGGCCGTCGTCACCATGGGCGGCGTGCTGGGATCCGCCGTGTTCACCCTGATCCTGATTCCGGTGATCTACGAGAAGCTCGACCGGATCGCTGATACGCTGCGACGGCAGGTCAAGAGAATAGAGACGGGAGAGTTCCCGGTGGTGGCGCAGGTGAGTGGAGAGTAGCGGGAGGGGAGAGGCGATAGAGTAGACGGCAAGACGGTCAGACGGCCAGCGGTGGGTAGGCCGGAGGGAGCGGTTTGCACCTCGCGCCTGCCCGCTGCTGGCCGTCTTGCCGTCTCGCCGTCTGTCCTGCGATCTGTGTCCGGAACCTGTCGCCTGCTACCTCACAACGCGGAGAAAGTAGGTGTACGCCGCGACGCTGCCGAACACCCCGATCCCGCCCTCGAGCCGGTTCAGGAATCCGCGCCCAGTGAACGGATCGCTGCGCGACCGGACGAAGTCGTAGTAATTGGAGTCGGTCACGGCCACCGTGAGCCGGTACACGACCCACTGCTCGAACACCGGCCTGCCGGAGTCCCCCTCGAAGGGGTTGTACAGGTCGCCCGGCAGCGCCACGCCGAGCGAGTCCGTGAACAGATAGACGGCGATCTCGTCGGGGTCGTCCGCCTGGCGCACCTCCACCTGCATGGCGCGCGCGAAGATCGGATCCACGGCGATCCGGATCGTGTCGCGCTCCCGGTCCAGCTCCAGCACCTGTCCTTCGGTGGTCGCCGAGTCGGTGGCGAGACGCACGGAGACGCTGCGCGCGCCGGGCACCGTGGTCGTGCCCGTCACGACGTCGCCCTCGGGAGTGACGACCTGCAGGCGCACACGCTCGCCCGGGAGCGCCCCGCACGAGAAGTCCGCGGCGTAGATGCCGCTTTGGGCAGCCCGGGGGAACAGCGTGTCCGTGCCGCATCCCTCCACGCGGCTCTCGTTGGTGAGCGTGACGACCGCGCCGCCGATGGGAATCCGTGGCTCCCCGGGCGGAATGCCGTCGTCCACGTCGGCGGTCGGTACGGAGCCCGTGAGCGAGCGCTCCACGACGACGAACTGGTCGGCACGGCGCGCCGAATAGACGGACTGGACGATGACGCGCGGCTCGCCTTCCGGGATCGTAACCTCGGTCAGCTCGCAGGCGGAGAGCAGAACCGGGAGGAGTGGGAGGAGTGGAAGGGGGTACCGCCATACCGCCCTACCGCCATACCGACGTCCAGTCAGAGCCCGCATCAGAACCAGAACTCCACGCCAAAGGTCGGCAGCAGCGGGATCTGCGACACGCCGGTGCGCGTGGCCGGGGACACGTCGTAGTCGAACACGTACACGAACGGGTTCTTGCGGTTGTAGACGTTGGCGAGCTGGACGAACGGCTCCCATTGCCCGCCCCACTTCTCGAACTGCCAGCGGAAGCTCACGTCGAGCCTGGTGTACGTGGGATAGCGCTCGCCGTTGATGGCGGTGCTGATGGGCTCCGTGTCGGCGTCGCTGAAGCGATGGGTGGTCGCGTCGTACAGGCGGTGGTCCCACTCGCCGATGAAGCCGGTGTAGGGCAGCGGTGAGCCCAGCCCGAACCGGACTCCCATGTCGCTCCCCAGGGGTCCCGGGGCGAACGCGATCACGTTGAGCGTGTGGCGCCGGTCGTGCGCCGGCGGGTACTCGACGCCCTGCGCGCGCCTGGTCGCCCGCGTGTATCCGTACGCGATCCATCCCCGGAGAGCGCCTGCGTGCTTCCTGAGCAGGACGTCGCCGCCCCAGGCGTCGCCCTCGGCGGGGATGTACTCGTCGCCCGAAACGCGCAGGTCCTGGCCGCGGTTGGGCGTCACGAGGTTGGCGAACGTCTTGCGATACCCCTCGACGGTGAGCTGGATGTCACCGCCGAACCACCGCTCGTAGCCCAGCACCACGTGGTCCGCCCGCGCCACCGGCACGTACCGGTCCGCTCCGATCCAGAACTCGAAGATGGTGACGGGGATCTCCTGGTCGCGGATCGAGTGGATCGCCTGGTGATACCGGCCGACCGATCCCTGGATGGCGTCCGTCGGGGTCACGAACGTGCGGAACGAGAGCCGCGGCGAGAATGCGGTCGTGCCGGCGCCCGGCACATGGTCCACCCGCGCGCCGGGCCGCAGCAGCAGCCAGCGGGCTGCCCTCCACGTGTCCTCCGCGAACGCCGACCAGACGGTCGGGGCGTAGTGCGCCTGGAACAAGTCTGTCTCGAGGGCCAGACTTCGCACGCCGTAGTCCATGTCGTAGGTCTCGACCGCGGCGCCAACGTGGACGTCGTGGCGCGCGCCGGGCGCGGGCTGGAGCACCGTCTGCGCGGTCACCAGCTGCACGTCGTTTGTGAAGTCGGCGAGGGATGGGCGGAGGCCGAGGACCGTCGAGAACGCGCTCAGGCCGGCCCGGGTCGTGAGCATGGCCTTGGCGCCGAGGGGCTGCTGCCATGTAACGCCCACCAGCGCGTTTCCCCAGTCGAACGCGAGCCGCTGTGATTCACGCGTCGCGGTGGCTTTGACGAGCTCGAGGTCCAGCACGTCCCGGCCCCAGTAACCAGTCACGGCGAGCGACCCGCGCCGCCCGTAGGGGAGTGTCACCTTCCCGAGGACGTCGGTGAAGTAGTAGGGCAGAACTTCGCTGGAGAAGAGACCTACCAGGGCGTCCGCATACGTGCGCCGCACGCTCGCGAGCCACGTCGCGCGTCCGCCCGCCGGGCCCTCGACCAGGACCTTGCTCGAGAGGAGCGACACCTGACCGCTCACGCCGACGCGCTCGGGGTTGCCGGGCCGGACGCCGATGTCCAGCACGCTCGAGAGGCGACCCGAGTAATCGGCCGGGAATCCGCCGGAGTAGAAGTCGGTGGATGCGACAACGTTGGCGTCGAACGTGGAGAACAGGCCGGCCAGGTGCGACGGATTGAAGATCGTGATCCCGTCGAGCTGGATCAGGTTCTGGTCCGACTCGCCGCCCCGCACGTTGTACCCGATCGAGTAGTCGTTCTTGGCGACGGAGCCCGGCAGGTACTGGACGACGCGCACCACGTCCGCCTCGAGAATCGCCGGCGCGCGCTGGATGTCCACCGCCGCGAGCGACACCGCGCTCGGCTGCGCCTCGGTTTCGAAGCGCTCCCGCGCGATGGGCCGCTCCATCGCGCTGATCACCACCTCGGGAAGCTCCATCGGCATCACCAGCGCGTACACCGTGACCGTCGTGACGCTGTCCGGCACCGGCACCGTATCGGGAGCGATGTTGGCACGGACGAAAGCAAGCCCCACGCCGGTGAGCGGGATGCGCGGCAGCAGGAACGACCCGTCGCGGTCGGTGATGGCCGACGGCGCCGACACGGCGGGAATCCCCCGGCCGACGACCGTGAGCCGGACACCCGGGAGCGGCAGGCTGTCGGCGATGGAGCGAACGGTGCCCCTGAGGTCGCGCAGCACCTGAGCCTGAAGAGGTGACAGGAGAGAGAAGAAAGCGAGGAGGAGCAAGGGCAGACGGCCAGACGGCAGGACGGCAAGCGGCCGGCAGGGCGGAGGCGAAAGTGGAGTACGTCGGGGCCGGGAGCTGGCTGCCTCCTCTCCCCTCCCCACCACTCGCCGTCTGGCCGTCTTGCCGTCCACCCTGCCGCCCAACGCCTACCCCCTGTCCTCTTCTGCCTCCCTGAGGTACCCGGCCGAGACGCCGAAGATCACGAGCGCCAGCCCGACCCATCCCAGCACCTGGAGCCGCTGATCGAACAGCATGAGCGCGAGCAACGCGCCCACGACGGGCTCGATGGTGGCGGCGATGGCCGTGGGGGCGGCATCGATCCGCTTGACCGCATTGAAGAAGAAGACGTTGGCGAGCACCACCGGCCCCGCGGCGAGCGCCAGCACGAACAGCCATCCGGCGCCGGTCGTGGGGGGAAGCGGCGCCTGCCCGGCGAGCGGCAGGATCACGGCCAGCATCAGCGTGCCGCCCGCGATCTCCCAGAACAGCACCTTGAACGTGCCGTACTTCGGGACGGCCCAGCGCGCGAGGACCGTGGTGCCGGCATAGCTCGCGGCCGCGAGCAACCCGCCTGTCACGCCCACGACGAGGCTCGTCACGGGAACGCCCGAGAGGCCGGGATGGCCGCCGCGGACCGTGAGCCAGGCACCCACCATCACGAGGGACGCCAACGTCAGCCGTAATGCCGTCAGCCGTTCGCCGAGGATGGGTCTCGCGAGGATGGCGACGCCGACCGGGGCGAGGTAGAGCAGCGCCGCGGCGCCGGCGACGCCCGCGCCGGCAATGCCGAACTGGTAGGCGACCTCGAACAGCGCCACGAGGGCGCCGCCCAGGCCCCCCACGAGCAGCATGCCGCGCCGGTCCATGCGGAACAGGTCCCGGTTCACGAGTCCCCAGGCCGCGAACGCGAGCGTGCCGAGCAGGATGCGCCAGAATCCGATGCCGGTGAGGGCCGCCCCTTCGGCGTACAGCGCGGTGGAGAGCGGGCCCGTGGTGCCCCAGACGGCCCCGGCGCCCAGCCCGAACAGGTAGCCCGCGATGTGCCGGTGCGTCGGCCTCACGGCGTGGAGAGGTCGGCGGTGGGCAGGAACCGCGGCGCCTTGCGTGGCTTCGCGGCCTGCTCGTAGGCGTACGTCAGCTTGAGCAGCCCGCCTTCGCTCCACGCGCGGCCCAGGAACGTGAGACCCACGGGGAGCCCGAAGCTGTAGCCCACCGGGACGGAGATGTGCGGATAGCCGGAGACCGCGCCGGGCGTGGAGCTGGCACCCATGAAGTGGTCGCCGTTCACGAGGTCGATGGGCCATGCCGGACTGCCGGTGGGTGCGACGATTGCGTCCAGCCGATGCTCGTCCATCACCTTGTCGATGCCCTCGGCGCGCGACAGCCGGCCGCACTTCTCGAGCGCGTCCAGGTATTCCTGCTCCGTGAGCGGCCCCTTGGCCTCCGACAGCGCGAAGATCTCCTGGCCGAAGTACGGCATCTCGCGCGCGCGCTCGCGCTCGTTGAACGCGATGAGATCGGCGAGCGTTCTCGACGAGGCGGCGGGTGCCCAGTCCCGGAGGTACGCGTTCAAGTCGGCCTTGAACTCGTACTGGAGCACCTGCCATTCGTCGCCGTCGTACTCCCCGGCGTTGGGGATGTCGGCGGGGTCCACGATGACGGCCCCGGCGTCGCGCAGCACCGCGAGCGCCGCCTCGCACAGGGCGTCGGCCTCCGGACTGTAGCCCCAGAACTGCTTCCGGGCGACGCCGATGCGCGCGCCCCGGAGCCCGTTCGGGTCGAGGAACGTGGTGTAGTCGACGCCTTCCGTCCGTCCGCCGTTCCGTCCCGCCGTCGCCGCGTCCTCGGGGTCGGCCCCTGCGATTGCGGAGAGGAGGATGGCCGCATCCGTCACCGTACGGCACATGGGGCCGGCGGTGTCCTGCGTGTGCGAAATGGGGATGATCCCGCTCCGGCTCACGAGCCCCACCGTGGGCTTCAAACCCACGAGGCCGTTCGCGTTCGACGGGCACACGATCGAGCCGTCGGTCTCCGTGCCTATGCCCACGGCGGCGAGGTTGGCCGAGATGGCCGCCCCGGTGCCCGAGCTGGAGCCGCAGGGATTGCGGTCGAGCGCGTAGGGGTTCCGGCACTGGCCCCCCCGTCCGCTCCAGCCCGACGACGAGCGGGTGGACCGGAAGTTGGCCCACTCGGACAGGTTGGTCTTGCCGAGGATCACCGCACCCGCCGCCCGCAGCCGCCCCACGAGAAAGGCGTCGCGCGGGGCGATGACGCCGTCGAGCGCCAGCGAGCCCGCCGTGGTGCTCATCCGGTCGTGCGTCGCGATGTTGTCCTTGATCAGCACGGGGATCCCGTGCAGCGGGCCACGGACCCTCCCGCCCTTCCGCTCGGCGTCCATCCGCTCCGCGATGGCCACCGCGTCGGGATTGAGCTCGATCACCGACCGCAGGGTGGGGCCGCTCCGGTCGATCGCCTCGATCCGCTGGAGGTAGGCGGCCGTCAGCGCTGCGGCGGTAACGGCGCCGGAGGCCATGCCGCGCTGCAGGTCGGCGATCGTGGCTTCCTCCAGGTCGATGTCGGTGGGCCGGCGGGCCGGCGTGCCGGCGGGCCGCGCGCGCAGACTCCCGGTGACGGCGAGGGTACCGGCGGCCGAGAGCGCGAAGAACTCCCGGCGCGAGGGGTTCCGGGTCATGGAGCGGTCCTCCTCGGGTGACAGGCCCCGCTGCCGAGCGATGGGCCCGGTTTGGTCAGATACCGCAGGGCCGCACGCCGCCGGGGCCTTGGGGTGCGTGCTGCGCCGCGAGTGCGAAGTACGACGTGAAGTCGTCCTCGTGCCCTTCCGGGACGAACTCGCCGGACGGGAGCTGGCGGTATTTCCCGCGGTAATCGCCTCGCGCGATTCGCTCGAGCGCCTCGGCCAGCCGGTCCACGTCGCCGGTCGTGTTGTAGCAGCCGAAGCTCGCACGCACGAGGCCCGGCATGTTCGACTTGTCGCCGCGGGCCATCTGCGCGCGCCACTGCGCCGTCGCCCGCGGCGAGAGACCCAGCAGGTGGACGACGTAGGGGTGGGCGCAGAAGCAGCCGTGACGGACGCCGATGCCCCCCTCGTAGCCCAGGATCGAGGCAACGAGCGCGTGGGGCAGGTCACCCAGGTTGAACGGGATCACGCCCACCTTCTCGCGGGACCTGCGCGGGTCCGTTTCGCCGAAGATCCGGATGCCCGGCACGCGCGCCAGCCGCCCGAGCGCGTGCGCCACCAGCTCGTCTTCGTGATCCGCGATGGCGTCCATCCCGGCGTCCATGAGCGCGTTCGCCGCGGCCGCGAGCGCGATGGCGCCCACCACGTTGGGGCTGCCGGCCTCCTCGCGGTCGGGCGCGTCGGCCCATGTGACCTCGTCGAGCGTCACCGCGTCCACCGTCCCGCCCCCCTGGTACTCGGGCGCGGACTGGAGGAACACGTCGCGCGGGCCCACGAGGACCCCCGTGCCGAACGGCGCGTACATCTTGTGCGCCGACAGCACCACGAAGTCGAGGTGCTCGGGATCGTCGTCGGGCCGCACGTCCACCGGACGGTGCGGCGCGAGCTGGGCCACGTCGGCCAGGATCTTCGCTCCCACCGCGTGCGTCTTGCGGGCGAGCCGGTGGATGGGCTGCACGAAGCCCGAGACGTTCGACGCGCCGGACACGGCCACGAGCCGGACGCGCGAGCCGTACCGGGCGAGCTGGCGGTCGAAATCGTCCTCGTCGAGCCGTCCTTCCGGCGTGGCCCCCACGTGCACCACGCGCGCGGCACGCCGCCACGGCAGGTCGTTCGAGTGGTGCTCGAGCAGCGTCGTGAGGACCACGGCGTCCGGGCCGAGCGGCAGCCGGTAGGACAGCTTGTTCACGGCTTCGGTGGTGTTCTTGCCGAAGATGACCGTGTTGCGATCGGGGTCGGCCCCCACGAACGCGGCGACCACCCGGTGCGCGTAATCGTACGCGTTCGTGGACAGCCGCGACTTGAACCCGGCCCCGCGGTGCACGCTCGAGTAGAACGGCAGGAACGCGGCGACCGCGTCCATGACGTCCTGCAGGGCCGGGGTGCTCGCGGCGTTGTCGAGGTTGAGGTACGGCACGGTGGTGCCGTCCAGCAACGGGACCGTGCGGTCGTGCCCGACGATGCGCGCCCGGAGGTCGGTGGTCGTCGCCATCGCGCGAATGTACCGTCGCGGTTCGAGGTGCGGAATGCCGGTCAGCCGGACCGCGCGCTCCGGCCCATGGCGCGCTCGATCGCGGCGCCCAGGTCGTCCACGCTGAACGGTTTGCGGACGAAATCCACGGCGCCGCGGCCCAGCAGCGCCCGCGCGTCGGCGTCCAGCTCGTAGGCGGAGCCGAGGATCACGCGGATGCGCGGGTGGGCGGCGACGAGCGGTCCGAACGTCTCCGCGCCGCTCATTCCCGGCATCCGCAGGTCGAGGATCGCCACGTCGATCGGCGTCGCGGCGTTCTGCGCGAGCTGGAGGGCCTCGGGGCCGCCCTCCGCCGTAAGCACCCGGTAGCCGCGCCGCTCCAGCAGCCCGCGCGTGGCGGAGAGGATCGGCACTTCGTCGTCCACCACCAGGACCGTCGTGCC
>DAINBS010000106.1:0-9284 GCA_036732805.1 Gemmatimonadales bacterium
CGACGCTGATCAGGCACATCCTCGGCCTGCTCCGCGCGGAGCAGGGCTCGGTGCGGGTCTTCGGGCTGGATCCCGTGGCCGACCCGGTCGGCGTGCTCTCCCGGGTCGGCTACCTGTCGGAGGACCACGACCTCCCGGCCTGGATGCGGGTGGACGAGCTGCTGCGATACTCGCGCGCGCTCCATCCGGCGTGGGACGACGCGTACGCGGACGAGCTGCGGCGGGCCTTCGGGCTGGACACGACGGCGAGGATCACGACGCTCTCGAAGGGCCAGAAGGCCCGCCTCGGCCTGCTGGTGGCGCTCGCCTATCGGCCCGAGCTGCTGGTGCTCGACGAGCCATCCTCCGGCCTCGATCCGGTCGTCCGCCGCGACATCCTCGGCGCCGTCATGCGCACGATCGCGCAGGAGGGCCGGACCGTCCTGTTTTCTTCGCATCTGCTGGACGAGGTCGAACAGGTGGCCGACCACGTGACGATGATCGACGAGGGCCGGATCGTGCTGAGCAGGCCGCTGGCCGAGCTGCGGCAGGCGCACGGGGGCGCGTCGCTCGACGAGATCTTCGTCGCCCACGTCGGCCGGCGGATGCCGGCGGACGCCTGAACCATGCGCCGGGCCGCCCGCGCGCTCGCCTGGGAGTTCAGGCCGCACCGATGGGGACTCCTCGCCGTCGCCGCGTACGCGGTCGCCCTGACGGCGATGGGGCTCGTGGACGCGTGGCGCGAGCCGGTCGCCGATCCAGGTGTGGCGCGCTTCGTCGGCACCGTCTCCCTGCCGCTCTCCGTGGCGGCGTTCTACCTCCTGGCACTGTTCAGTTTCGGCTTTGCCGGCGACCTCACGGCTCGGCGTTCGATGTACCCCACCCGCCTGTTCACGCTGCCCGTCACGACGGCGGCGCTCGCCGGGTGGCCGATGGTGTACGGCACGGTCGCCATCGTTCTGCTCGGACTGGCCGCGCGTCTCGCCCCGTGGCCGGGCTTCGACGTGCCACTCTGGGTCGTGCTGTTCGCGGCCGTCGTGATGGCGTGGATGCAGGCGCTGACCTGGACGGCCTACCCCATGCGCGGGCTCCGTGTGCTCGCCGCCGTCGGGTTGCTGACCGTCATGGACATCGTCTGCGTGGTCGGGATCGCGTTCGAGGCCGCGGACCCCCTGATGGCGGCCCTGCTCGCGCCCCAGCTTCCGCTCGCGTACGTCGCCGCGCGAGCCGCCGTGGCCGGGGCCCGCCGCGGCGACGTGCCCGAGTGGCGCCCAGCGGGAGTCGCGCTCCGGCCGGTCACGGACGCCCCGCGTCACCGGCCTCGGCCCTTCGCCACGCCGGCCGGGGCGCAGCGGTGGAGCGAGTGGCGGCAGCACGGGTGGTCGCTGCCGGTGTGGGTGGCAATCGTGCTTCCCTTCGCATCCGCGCTCCTGTTCCTGGACGGCGGTACGGGCGCGTTCGTCCGCATCACGCTGATCATCATGCTGCTCACCCCGCCGGTGATGGCGGCGTTCGTCGGGGTCACGCTCGCCAGGGCGAGTCAGGGAAACCCCGGGGCGTACGGCGTGTCGCCGTTTCTCGCGACCCGCCCACTGACCAGCGCGGCGCTTGTCGGGGCCAAGCTCCGCGTGGCGCTCCTGACCACGCTGGCGGCGTGGCTGCTGGTCGGTGCCGCCATCCCTTTGGCGCTCAGCTTGTCGGAGACCTGGCCGGTGGTCATCGACCACGCGCGCCGGACGCGCGACATCATCGGGACGCCGCGCACGGTCGCGCTCGCGCTCCTGCTCCTGGGGATGCTCATCGCCGCCACGTGGAAGCGACTCGCGCTCAGCATGTATGTGGGGCTGAGCGGGCGGCCCTGGCTCGTGAAGACTCACCTGGGCGTGAACCTGGCAATCCTGGCGATCGTGCTCCCGCTGTTCGACTGGGTCGCCGGGAACCGCGACGTCCTGCTGGCCCTGTGGAACGCGGCGCCGTGGATTGCCGGCGTCCTGGCGGGTCTCAAGGTCGCCGCGGCAGGCTGGGTGACCGCCCGGCTTGACGAGGCGCGGCTGGTCGACCGGCGCGTGCTGGTCGGCGGCGCGGCATGCTGGCTCATCGCGGTCACGGCCCTCTACGCGCTGCTCGTGTGGATCGCAGGGGCGCCTCAGACGCCGCGCTACATCCTCATGCTGGTCGCCATCCTCGTCGTTCCCCTGGCGCGACTCTACGCCGCGCCGCTCGCCCTCGCATGGAATCGCCACCGCTAGCGGCGACGGCGACCCGTAGCCGGCGGCGCGTGGTCGGGATCGTCCTGCTGCTCGTCGGACTGCCGCTGCTGGTCGCGCTGGCGGAGGCGGTCTCCTACCGTCACCGAAACCGCAACAACGGTTCGCTCGTCTCCGGCGGCGAGGCGCGGGAGTACCTCCTGCACGTGCCGAAGATCTACGATCCCACGAAGCCGACACCGCTCGTCATCAGCATGCACGGGGCCGGATTGTGGCCCGCGGCGCAACGGGACATCAGCCGGTGGAACGTTCTCGCCGACGAGGAGGGGTTCATCGTCGTCTATCCCGCGGGAACCGGCGGGGCACGGCCGCGGATCTGGCGCGCGAACCGAGGGGCGGGGCTGCCACGGGATGTCCGGTTCATCGTCGACCTGATCGACACGCTGCGGACCGCCTACAACATCGACCCGGGCCGCATCTATGCGAACGGGCTCTCCAACGGCGCCGGCATGGCGTTCGTGCTGTCCTGCACGCTGGCCGATCGCATCGCCGCGGTCGGCCTGGTGGCGTCGGCCCTCCTCCTGCCATGGGAGTGGTGTACAGAGGAGCGACCGATGCCGGTGATCACGTTCCACGGGACGGCCGATCCGGTCACACCCTACCACGGCGGGGTCACATGGGTGGGGCCGACGGCGTTTCCGGACGTGCCCACATTCGTGGCGAAATGGGCTCGCCGCAACGGATGCGCAGCGACCCCGCGCGACTCCGCGGTCGCCTCGGACGTCACCCTGCGCGCATACTCGGATGGCGATTGCGACGCGAGCGTTGCGCTGTATACGATCGAGCGCGGCGGGCATGCGTGGCCCGGCGGCCAGCCGGTCCCGGAGTGGTTTGCCGGACCGACCAGCCGCAGCATCGACGCCACACGGCTGATGTGGGAGTTCTTTCGCGGCCAGCGCCTCGCGGGCAATCGCCCGGGCCGGTAGACTCTCCTGCGATCTCGCGCGCTCCGTGGCCGGCAGCTTTCAGGGGAGGAGCGGCGAGCTCGTCCCTGTCAGCGACATCGAGGACTAGCTAGGTTCCGACGCGGCAATTCGTTGCCCTCTCGTCCAATGGCTAGGACACCGGACTTTGGCTCCGGGAATCCAGGTTCGAATCCTGGGGGGGCAATGGGTCGGCGGGATGGGGGGATGAGCGGGATGCTGCACCGAGGCTTGAACCCCATGCGGCGACACATCCCGCCATCCCGCCCCATCCCGCTATCCCGCTGTCCCCCATGACCGAACCCACCATCCACCACGACCTCGGCCGCCGTTTCTGGCTCGAAGTGAATGGCGAGGTCGCCTACCTGGCCTACCGGTTCGTGGACGAGACGACCGTGGACTACGCGAGCACGTGGACCCCGCACGTGCTGCGCGGCCGGGGGATCGCCACCCACCTTGCCCTGCACGCCCTCGCCTGGGCACGGGCCGAGGGTCTCACGGTGATCCCGTCGTGCTGGTTCGTGCGGAAGGTGATGGATGCTGGCCGTTAGCCGTTGGCGGCAGGTCGTTTCACGTTTCACGTTTCACGCTAGTTTCTCCCCGTCCCACGTCTCCCGAGGCCCCACCTCCATGCTGCGAATCAGCATCGTCCTGACGCTGTCCCTGCTCACCACCGCGCCGCTCCCGGCGCAGACCCTCGACTCGGCGTTCTTCGCCGCGATGCGCGCCCGTTCGATCGGCCCGGCGGGCATGAGCGGTCGCATCGGCGCCATTGAGGGGGTCGCGAGCGACCCCAACATGATCTACGTTGGCGCGGCGACAGGCGGCCTGTGGAAGTCCACCACCGGCGGGGTCACGTGGACGCCGATCACGGACCACCTCCCGGTGGCCTCCATCGGGGCGGTGGCCGTCTTCCAGCAGAGCCCCGATATCGTGTGGATCGGCACGGGGGAGAAGGCCCGCCGCAACACGGCAGGCGTCGGCACCGGCGTCTACAAGTCCATGGATGCCGGGAAGACCTGGACGTCCGTGGGGCTCGGCGGCACGGTAGCCATCAGCGAGGTCATCCTCCACCCCACCGACCCAAACGTGGCCTACGTTGCGGCCCTCGGAAACACGTGGGCTGAAAGTGAGGAGCGTGGCGTCTTCAAGACCACCGACGGCGGGAAGACGTGGGCGAAGATCCTCTACGTGAACGCCACCACCGGTGCGGCCGACCTCGTGATGGACCCCGAGAACTCCAACAAGCTGTTCGCGGCCATGTGGGAGCATCGGCGGTGGCCGTGGTTCTTCACGTCGGGCGGCGAGGGCAGCGGACTCTACGTGACCTGGGATGGAGGCGCCACCTGGACCAGGCGGACCGAAGCGGACGGGATGCCCGCGGGCACGCTGGGCCGCATCGGGCTCGACATCGCGCGGTCGGATCCGCAGGTGGTGTACGCCCTGGTCGAAGCGAAGAAGAGCGTGCTGCTCCGCTCAAACGACGGGGGCCGCACCTTCACCACGGTGAACCGGGACGACGAGATCGGCGACCGGCCGTTCTACTACCAGCAGATTCGCGTGGATCCCGAGAACGCGAACCGGGTGTACACGGTTGCCGGCGTGATCCGCCTGAGCGAGGACGGCGGGAAGACGTTCAACACGATCCTCCCCTTCGCCCGGGTGCACGTGGACCATCACGCGTTCTGGATCAACCCGCTGGACGGGCGCACGATCGTGGATGGCAACGACGGCGGCGTCTACATCTCCCGCGACCGCGGCAACCGCTGGCGCTTCGTCGAGAACCTGCCGCTCGCGCAGTTCTACCACATCGCGGTGGACGACGCGACACCCTACCACGTCCTGGGCGGCCTCCAGGACAACGGTTCGTGGCGCGGCCCCTCGTCGCGGTGGGAGAACGGCGGCATCCGCAACTACCACTGGGAAGAGGTGGCCTTCGGCGACGGGTTCGCGACGATCCCGGTGCCCGGCGACACGCGGTTCGGCTTCGGCATGTCGCAGGGCGGCGAGTTGGTTCGGTGGGACGGGTTCACCGGCGAGCGGAAATCGGTGAAGCCGTACCACCCTGAGGGCATCCCGCTTCGGTTCAACTGGAACACCGGCATCGCCGCGGATCCGTTCGATGGCTCGGTCTACTACGGCAGCCAGTTCGTGCACCGCAGCACCGACCGCGGTGACTCCTGGACGATCATCAGTCCCGACCTCTCGACCAACGACCCGACGAAGCAGCAGGGCGACTCGAGCGGCGGTCTGACCTACGACGTGACCGCGGCCGAGAACCACACGACGATTCTCACCATCGCGCCGAGCCCCGTGGAACGCGGCGTGCTGTGGGTGGGCACCGACGATGGCAACGTGCAGGTGACGCGCGACGGCGGGGCCACGTGGACCAGCGTGGCCGACCGGATCCGCGACGTGCCGCGCAATACGTGGGTCCCGCACATCGAGGCCTCGAAGTTCGACGCGGGCACGGCGTTCGTGGTGTTCGACGACCACCGGCGGGGCAACCTCCAGCCGTACCTGTTCAGGACGACCGACTACGGGCGCACGTGGACCAGTCTCGTGACCCCCGCCGTCGAATACTTCCTGCACGCGATCGAGCAGGATCCGGTCGAGCCCAACCTCCTGTACCTGGGGAGCGAGTTCGGCATGTACGTCTCGCTCGACGGCGGCACGTCCTGGCAGCGCTGGACGGGCATTCCCAGGGTCCCCGTCCTGGCCTTCGTGGTGCATCCGCGTGAGCACGACCTCGTGATCGCGACGCACGGCCGTGCCGCCTACGTGCTCGACGACATCCGCCCCCTGCGCGCCCTCGCGCAGGATCGCCGCCTCGCCGCGGCGTCGCTGCATCTGTTCGAGATTCCGGCGGCGACGCAGTACATGGTGAAGCAGGTGGACGGATACCGGTTCCTGGCGGACGCCATGTTCGTGGGGGAGAACCGCCCCTATGGTGCCCTGCTCACCTATGCCATGAGAGGGGGCAACGACACGGCCAAGGTGACCATCGAGGTGCTCGACGGCGCCGGCACGCGTGTGCGGCAGTTCACGGGTCCGGCCAGGCCGGGTCTCAACCGCGCCACCTGGAACCTGCGGCGCGACGCGTTCCGGAGTCCCAAGGGCGATACCAACGAGGACGAGGAGTTCTTCCCGTGCGGCGCGTCGGTCTTGCCGGGCACGTACTCGATCCGTGTCATCGCGGGGTCCGACACGGCCGTCGGATCGGTCGAGGTCCTCACGGACCCGCGATACGACATCCCCCTCGCCGATCGGCGGGCCAAGGACGAGGCGGTGATGGGCATTGGCCGGCAGCTCGAGCATGGGGCCGAGGCGGCCGACCGGCTCAAGGCGGCCATGGACGACCTGTCCGACATCGCCGAGCGGCTCACCGCCGCCAAGGACTCGGCCTCCGGGACGCTCGCGGAGGATGCCCGGGCGCTGGGAAAGACACTGGGCTCGGTACGGGCCACGCTCACAGGGCCCGAGGGCCTGCAAGGCATCATCCGGGACGACGCGACGGCGCTCGCCGCCCTGAACCAGGTCCTATATCGAATGCTCTCCTCCTGGGACGCCCCCACCGAGGCTCAGCGCCTCGAGGCCGCGGCGGCGTCCCGCCGGCTGCGGGAGGCGGTCGAGGCGACGAATCGGGTGTTGGCGGAGGAAGTGGCGGCGTTCCGGGCACGGCTGGAGGCGACGGGATTCACGCTCCTGCCCGCGAAGCCACCAATCGAGATGTAGTGACGGGACGACGGTAACGACGGCCAACAGCTAACGGCCACCGGACGGCCCACTTAGGCCCCTACCGCCCCAACGGGGCTGGGGGTATTTTAGAAGGTTCTCATGGTCGAATGGTCGCTGTCCCGGACGGAGATGATCGTGCTTTCGGGCACGGCCAACCGGCCGTTGGCCGAGGAAATCGCCGCGTTCATGGAGTTGCCGCTGTGTGAAGTGACCCTGCGGCGGTTCTCCGACGGCGAGCTCTTCGTCCGGATCGACGAGAACGCGCGGGGGCGGGATGTCTACATCATCCAGCCCACGAACCCGCCGGCGGAAAACCTGCTGGAGCTGCTGTTGCTGATCGACGCGGCCAAGCGGGCCAGCGCCGCCCGGGTGACTGCCGTGGTGCCGTACTTCGGCTACGCCCGGCAGGACCGCAAGGACCAGCCGCGGGTGGCGATCAGCGCCAAGCTGGTGGCGAACCTGATCGAGACGGCCGGGTGCGACCGGTTGCTGGGGATCGATTTCCACCAGCACCAGTTGCAGGGGTTCTTCGACATCCCGGTGGACCACCTGTATGCCTCGCCGGTGCTCGTTCAGCACTACCGGCAGAAGGCGCTGAAGGACCTGGTGGTGGTGGCCCCCGACGTGGGGAGCGCCAAGATGGCGCGCAGCTTCGCGAAGCGGCTCGACGCGTCGCTCGCCATCATCGACAAGCGGCGGCCCTCGGCCAACATCGCCGAGGTCGTCAACGTGGTCGGCGAAGTGGGCGATCGTGACTGTCTCATCGTGGACGACATGATGGACACCGCGGGCACCATGACCGAGGCCGCGATGGCGCTCAAGCGCCTGGGCGCCCGGGACGTGTACTGCTGCGCGTCGCACGCGCTGCTGTCGGGTCCGGCGGTGGACCGGCTCTCGGCTTCGCCCGTGAAGGAAGTGGCGGTCACGAACACGATTTGCCTGCCGGAAGAGAAGCGGTTCGACCGGCTCGCGGTACTGTCGGTGGCCCCGCTGCTGGCAAAGGCGATTCGACATACGCATAGCGATCAGTCGGTCTCCTCTCTGTTTGACTGATGCGGGATAGAGCGGGATAAGCGGGACGAACGGGATGGCAGTATCCCGTCGATCCCGTGGCAGGGTGGAACGGGAGGGATGGGATCCCGCCGTGACCATCTGAGACTTTCGCAGGAAACAGGAGCAGTTCATGGCACAGACAGTCACCCTCGGCGCGCAGCGCCGGACGGATACGGGCAAGGGCGCCGCGCGGCAGGCGCGCCTCGGCGGGCGGATTCCCGCGGTCATCTACGGCCACGGTCGCCCCCCCGAGCCCCTGACCCTTTCGGCGGTCGAGCTGAAGAAGGCGCTGAAGGGTGTCGAGGTGAGCACGGCGGTGATCGACCTGGACATCGAGGGGACCGGCACGAAAGCGCTGGTGCGCGAAATCCAGCGCCATCCCTTCAAGGCCGAAATCCTGCACGTGGATTTCCTGGAGATCCACGCGGGCGAGAAGCTCACCCTGCAGCTGGCTGTCCACCTCACCGGCTCCCCCGACGGGGTGCGCAACGGCGGCGGCGTGCTGGACCAGGCCCTGCGCGAGATCACGATCCGCGTGCTGCCCACGGACATCCCGGACCGGTTCGACGTGGACGTGACCGAGCTGCGCCTCGGCCAGTCGATGCACGTGAGTGACCTGTCCATCCCGAACGCGGAGATCCTCACCGAGGGCACCAAGACCGTCTGCTCGGTCGTGGCGCCGAAGGTCGAGGAGGAACCGGTGCCGGGCGCCGAGGCGGAGGCCGTTCCCGAGCCGGAACTCATCCGCAAGCCCAAGGAAGAGGGCGAGGAAGAAGCGGAAGAGGGCTGAGCCCTGCGAGCCATTGTCGCACTGGGGAACCCCGGCGCTGTGTACGCGTGGACGCGTCACAACGCCGGGTTTCTTTTGGCCGACGCGGCGGCGGAACGGTGGCGGTTGCCCGCGTTTCGCCGTGCGGGGCCGGCCCGTGCGACGACGGGGGAGGTGGACGGGACCCCGGTCGTCATCGTCAAGCCCCAGACCTTCATGAACCTCAGCGGGGTGGCACTGCACCCGCTGCTCGCCGAGCCGGGATTCGAGCCCTCGCGCGACCTGCTTGTGCTGGTGGACGACGCCGCCATTGCCCTCGGCACGTTCCGGGTGCGCGCCCGTGGATCGGCCGGGGGCCACAACGGGCTCAAGAGCGTCGAGGCAACCCTCCGCACGCGGGAGTACGCCCGGCTGCGGATCGGGGTAGGGCCCGTGCCGGAGGATGTGGGCGACCTCGCGGACTACGTGCTGGCCCCCTTCGCGGAAGACGAGATGACGGCACTGCAGCCGCTCTGGCCGGTCATGGTGGACGCCGTGACCTGCTGGGTGCGCGAC
>DAINBS010000107.1:0-9283 GCA_036732805.1 Gemmatimonadales bacterium
CGGCGTGGCCGACCGGGTGCTCATGTTCGAGAACTCGGTCTACTCGGTCATCTCCCCCGAAGGCTGCGCCGCCATTCTCTGGAAGGACGCGTCGCAGAAGGAGCGGGCGGCCCGGGCCCTGCGCCTCACCGCCGACGACCTGTACGCCCTCGGCATCGTGGACGCCATCATCGACGAGCCGGCCGGCGGCGCGCACGCGAGCCCCAAGCGGGCCGCCGTGCTGCTCCGCGCCGCCCTCATCGCCGCGGTGCGCGACCTGGTGGACCTGCCGCCCGACACCCTGCGCGCCCAGCGGACGGAGAAGTTCCTGCGCATGGGCCAGTTCGTCGAAGGCTGATCGCGTGCCGACCCTCGTCGAGGTCCGGTTCAAGGGGAATCGGAAGGACTACTTCACCTGGGATCAGGACGCCGGCCTGACCCCGGGCCAGGTCGTGATCGTGACGGTGGACCGCGGCGAGGACCTGGGCACGGTCTCGGCCGTGGGCACGGCGGCCGAGCGCAAGTGCGCCGTGGGCTGCTCGGGCTGCGCCGCCGGGCAGGCCCCGGCGCCCTCCAGCCCGGTGGCCCGGGTAGCCACCACCGAGGATGCCCGCCTCGCGGGGGAGCTGCGCAAGGCCGAGGAGGACGTGCGGCGCACCGTCATGCAGCGCGCCGCGGTCCACCGCCTGCCCATGAAGGTGTCGGACGCCGAGTGGCAGTGGGACCGGAAGAAGCTCACCGTGTACTTCACCGCCGAGCAGCGCGTGGATTTCCGCGCGCTCGTGCGCGACCTCGCGGGCCTGTTCCGCACGCGGATCGAGCTGCGGCAGATCGGCGCTCGCGACGAGGCCAAGCGGCTCGAGGGCGTGGGGCGCTGCGGGCGCGAGTACTGCTGCTCGTCCTGGCTGCCCGAGCTTCGGCCCGTGAGCCTGGCACTGGCCAAGGATCAGCGGCTCTCCCTGAACCCGTCGCAGATCTCGGGCGGATGCGGCCGCCTGCTCTGCTGCCTGCGGTACGAGCACGAGTTCTACGTGGGCAGCCGCAAGCGGTTCCCGAAGGAAGGCAAGATCATCGTCACGAGCCACGGCGAGGAGCGCGTCCAGGGCGTGGACATCTTCCGGGAGCGCGTGCTGCTCCGCGCGCCCGACGGCGCCACCCGGACGGTGACGCTCACCGAGCTGCGGGAAGAGCTGGCGCGGGCCGGGCCCGCGGCGCCGCCCGCGGAGCCGCCGCCCCCCACCGAGCTCGTCACCTTCGACGAGGGCTCGATCGAGGTGACGCCCGAGCGTGCGCTCGAGGCCCTGGCGCCGGAGTCGCGGCCCACCAGGCGGCGGCGGCGCCGCGGGCGGCGGGGCGGCCGGGGACGGACGCCAATGGAGCGGCCGGACCAGTCGAAGCACGACGGCAGCGAGGGCAGTGAAGGCAGTGAAGGCAGTGAAGGCAGTGAGGGCAGTGAGGGCAGCGAGGGCAGCGAGGGGAGTGACGGCCGAGACAGCAGCGAGGGCGGCGACGGGAACGATGGGTAAGTTCTACATCACCACCGCCATCGACTACGCGAACGGTGAGCCGCACCTGGGCCACGCGTTCGAGAAGGTCGGCGCCGACTGCATCGCCCGCTACCGGCGCCTGCGGGGCCAGCGCGTCCACTTCGTGATCGGGATGGACGAGCACGGTCAGAAGGTGGCCCAGGCCGCCGAAGACGCCGGCGTGTCACCCCAGGCCTGGGTGGACGACATCGCGGGGCGCTTCCAGGCGGCGTGGCGTGAGCTCCACATCAGCCACGACGACTTCATCCGCACCACCGAGCCGCGCCACGTGCGGGCGGTCCAGGAGCTGTTCCGCCGCATCCAGGAGCGCGGCCACATCTTCGAGGGCGTCTACGCCGGCTACTACTGCGTGGGGTGCGAGGCCTTCAAGCTCGAGAAGGACCTCGACGCCGAGGGCCGGTGCCCCATCCATCCGACGCGGCAGATCCGCTGGGTGGAGGAACCCAACTTCTTCTTCCGCCTGTCGACGTTCGCGCCGTGGCTGCTGGAGCGCTACGCCGCCGATCCGGAATTCGTCCGTCCGCGCTCCAAGATGAACGAGATCCGGAACGTCGTGGCGGAGGGCCTGCAGGACATCTCGGTGAGCCGCGCGCGCGTCCCCTGGGGAATCCCCTGGCCCGGCGACGAGACGCACACGGTCTACGTGTGGTTCGAGGCGCTCATCAACTACCTCTCGGCCACGGGATTCCCGGACGACGGCTACGCGACGCTCTGGCCCGCCGATCTGCACGTCATCGGCCCGGACATCATCCGGTTCCATGCCGCCATGTGGCCCGCCATGCTCGAGGCCGCCGGGATCGAACCGCCCCGCGGGGTGTGGTCCCACGGCTGGATCAACGCCCAGGGCGAGCGCTTCTCCAAGAGCGCGGGGGTCCGGGTGAGCCTGCGCGAGATCATCGACCGGCACGGCCCCGACGCGCTGCGCTACTTCCTCCTCCGGGAAGTGCCGTGGGACGGCGACGGCAACTTCTCCTTCGAGCGGTTCGACGTCCGCTACACCGCCGACCTGGCCGACGGCTACGGCAACCTGGTGAGCCGCGTGCTGGCGATGGTGGCGCGGTATCTGGACGGCCACGTGCCGGCGCGCACGGCCGCGACCCCACTCGACGACGCCCGGGAGGCCGCATGGCGTCGCTTCACCGAGACCATGGACCGTCACCTGCTGCATGAGGGAGCCGCGGCGGCCCTGACGCTCGTTGCCGATGCGAACGGGTTCATCGAGGCGCGCGCCCCGTGGGCCCTCGCCAGGCAGCCCACCGACCGGCCGGAGTTGGAGCAGGTGCTCGGCGCGTTGACCGACACGGTACAGGCAGTCACGGTCATGCTCGCTCCGTTCATGCCCGACAAAACAGCCGAGGTGTGGCGCGCGCTCGGCAACGCTGCAACAGACGTGACCCCCGTCACCGGTCCCCTTCCGTCGTCGGCTGGCCAGCGTGTGCGCAAGGTCACGCCGTTGTTCCCGAAGCCTCCGGCAGTCGCGTAACTCATTGCAACACAATAATTTGAGAATACCCCGTCAGGGTTGACACACCTGGGACTGGACGGTATGTTCGACTGCCCCCGAGTAGTCTCCGGGTGGCATGCCGGCTCCGTTCGTGTCATCGCAGTTACAAACCGGCGAGGTGGCCGTGGCGCCAAAGCGACGCTGGACAATCCTACTCGTGCCGCCGGGCTCGCGCGCATCACGCCGCGTGGAAGTCCCCGAGCGTGCATTTGGATGGGCGGTGGGCGCCGGCAGCGTCGTCGCGGTTGGCCTGCTGGTGTTCGCGGCCATGACGGTCACCAAATCCATCAACCTCACGCGCCTCGATCGTCTCGAGCAGGCCAACGCGCTGCTCGGGCAGGAGCTCCAGATCGCGCGCAGCCAGGTGGTGGACCTGCAGGACACCTTGGCCGCCATCACCGTGCGTGACCAGAGGGTCCGCCTGCTGGCCGGGCTCGAGCCGGTTGATGCCGACGTGCAACTGGCCGGTATCGGCGGCCCGGTGGGGAACTGGTCCGAGCGCGAGCAGCTGTTGGCCGAGGGCGCCGTGGGGCGCGAGGCGCTCGACCTCCGCATCGATCTCGATGGTCTGATCCGCCGTGCGAATCTGCTGGCGGGCTCGTTCGCGGAAGCGGCCGAGAGTCTGGCGTCGCACAACGATCGCCTCTCCCGCACGCCGTCCATCATGCCGACGGCCGGGTACCTGTCCAGCCGCTTCGCCAACGCCCGACTGCACCCCATCTTCCACGAAGAGCGTCCCCATCCCGGCATCGATATCTCCGCGCCAATGGGCACCCCCATTCTCGCCGCCGCGGGCGGGACGGTGACCGAGGTGCGCGTGGGCACCGGGTACGGCAGGATCGTCACGATCGATCACGGCTATGGCCTCGTCACGCGGTACGCGCACCTCCAGAAGGCGCTCGTCCAGCAGGGCCAGCGGGTGAAGCGCGGTGAAGAAATCGCGCTGGTGGGCAACACCGGCGTCACCACCGCCCCGCACCTCCATTACGAGGTCATCGTGGGCGGCAAGCAGCAGGACCCGCTCAAGTTCGTCTTTCCCGAGTCGATCGTGGACTGAGGCCACGGACAGGAACGCGGACTGGCGCGGAGAGGAACGTTGAAGATGCGGATGATGGCTTGATCCGATTGCGTACATCACTCTCCATCTGGCTCATCGGGGCGCTGGCAGTCGTCGGCGCCCTTTCCGCGTGCGGGGATCGCGCCACACCCGTCGCCGTTCGCGTGACGCTGGACGGGGCGCCCGTGCCGGGCCTCGAGGTCATCGCCTACCCGTTCGACACCCACCAGGTGCTCGACTCCCTCGCAACGGGGTACGGCGAGCCGCGGCCGGACTTCGCGCCGCTCGAGCGGGAGCTGCTGGCCTTCACGCCGCCCGAGCCGGCGCCGGATGACACGCTGGGCATTGCCTGGCGGGCCACCCGCGACAGCGTGGCGGCACTCGCGGATTCGCTCAACGCGGTCGACCGCCGGTCGCCGGGCTACCAGGAGGCCTACCGCCGGTTCCGCCAGGTCTACGGGCGCCTGGTGCAACGCTCGACGGCACGGGAGGCGGCACGCCGTGCCGACCTCGACCCGCTCCGGGATCTCGCACGCCGCGCCGGGCGGGCGGCGGACTCGTTGCGGGCCTGGGAGCGAGTCGCGTACGCCGGCTTCGACAGCGCCGTCACCCGCTTGGTGACCGAGCAGGGGCGCCGGCCCATCCTGGCCCGGAGCGCCCCGGACGGATGGCTGGAGCTCGAGCTGCCTCGCGGCGCGTGGTGGCTGGAGGCCCGCCTGCCCCACCGCGATAACCCGTTCGCCGAGTACGTCTGGCGGGTGCCGGTGGTGACGGCCGGCCTGCCGTTCCGCGTGCCCCTGTCACTGGCGAACGCTACCCTCACCTGGCGCCA
This sequence comes from Gemmatimonadales bacterium, assembly GCA_036732805.1. Classification (GTDB taxonomy): domain Bacteria; phylum Gemmatimonadota; class Gemmatimonadetes; order Gemmatimonadales; family GWC2-71-9; genus JAOTWJ01. The sequence goes on from DAINBS010000107.1 coordinate 4,920, forward strand.
CTGACCCCGGTCGCATCCCATCCCGTCTATCCCGCTGATCCCGCTCCACCCCGTCGATCGAGTCTATCCCCCAAAAAGGAAGCCCCGGAGCCGTTGCCGACTCCGGGGCGTCCGACCCCGGCGAGACGCTGCTCGCCTCAGTTCTTCGTGATCTTGATCCTTATGAGGTTGTTCCCGGTGTTTGCCGTCCACGGCGAGTAGATGATGAAGTAGGACGAATTCGCTTCCAGCTCGAGGTCAACGGCTTCGAGCTCCGCGAGCGTCCCGCCGCTGAATCCCGCGCCGGGGCAGTCGGAGTAGTCCGTCTTGCAGACGATGATGTCGTTGTCACCGGTGAGCGTCCACCGGGCCTCGACATCGATCACCTCGGCCGACGCGCCTGTGGTGTAGACGATGTAGTGGTCATACCCGGTGACCGCGCCGCTGTTCTGGCAGCCCATCGCTCCCTGGTTCGTGCCGTTGTGCACCAGGTAGACCCACCCGGACGGTGACTTCACCGTCGCGTAGTCCGGTGCCGTGGCCGGGTCACTGCAGTCATTGGTGATGTTCCCCGGCGAGTAGACGTCTTCCGAGGCCTTGGTGGCCGTGAAAGCCGTCGCCTGGGCAATCTGATCCGAGCCCATGTTGCCCAACGTAAGGACACCGGCAGCCGCCGAGCCCGTGGCCGGCACCGCAAACGTCACGACATCGGTGGTGATCAGGTCCACGAACGCGGCGGTGGTGCCCAGTCTGACCGTCACGTCGGCGTCGAACGGCGGACCCCCGGCTGCCCGGGTCGCGGTGATCAGCTCGCCCGGCGCGGCGGACGTGGCCGACAGCGTCCCCTCGAACACCCCGGGCACCACTACGACCGTCTTCACGGCGTTGGCGCCTCCGGGCGCCACCACCCGCACGGTCACGGTTCCAGGCGACCGCCCGGCGGCGCTGCCGGCCGCCGGATCGGCAACGAGCTGCGCCTTGTTGCTCGTGGACCAGACGTACGCCGCGGACCCGGTCAGCGCGGTGCCGGCGGCATCTACGGGAGCAACGGTGAAGGCACCAATGGTGCCCGAAAGGACGGTGTCGGGACCGACGATCGTCATCCCGGCCGGCCCGACGGAAACCCTGACGGTGTCGGTGAACCCGCCGCCCTGCGCCAAGACGCACGCATCACCGAGTCCGGCGCCGGTCAGTGCCGCGAACGACGTGAACGCGGCCGGCGGCGTGCCCCCGTCGCCGACCGTGACGACGGAGCCGTCACAGCTCGTGAACGTCACCGCGTCGGCGGTGATGTTGCCGACGGCGTCCAGCCCGCGGCCGCCGACGACGACGGACTGCCCGACCATGATCGACGCTCTGTTGGTCGAGAGCGAGACTCTTTGCATCGGACCCTCTGGCCCTCCGAGGTAGAGCGCCGGGTCCCCCGAGCAGCCTTGCACCGCTGCCGCGAGCGCCGCTCCCCCAACGACCAGTGCGAGTACCTGCCTCATGGGGTTAGAACTCCTCTGCCCCGTGCGCGCACGGGGCCGGATGCGGGTTCGCATGTTATTTCACCTTCTCGGGCAAGGTCCCCGACAAGGACACCGAGCGGTTCCGGATCGGGCTGACACCGCCCTTGGGCTCGAGCTTGAACTGGAAGTTCTCATACCCGACGAAGGTGCTATCGGCCGGGAGCTGCATCGAGTTCTGGCAGTTGTTCTGGGCCGAGCCCGATGCGCAGTTGCGCACCTGGGCATTCCGGATTTCTATGCCCAGCACGCCCGGCAGCAGGTCGCTCACGTCGGCGTCGAACAGGCTGACGCGGCTGCGCGCTGTCTCGGCGTTCCACGTCGACCGCAGGGTATCCACGAGGACGCCGTCGCCGATCTTGTTGACGACCCAGCCCGTGTAGAAGAAGCCGATCGGCGGCCGGGCGAGCTCGTTGAGATCGACCGAAAGCTCGGGTCCGCGCGCGCCGCCCAGGCCCGCGCCTCGGGGCCCGAACACGTAGTCCCGCGGGGACACGATGTTGATCACGTCCGATCCGCCGAAATTCCCGAACGACAGGGCGCCGTTGCCCCCGACGCCGATGCGGCGCCACAGGAAGCGTGCCGTGCCGGGCTCGGTGGCCGCCGACGATTCCTTCGTGACGAACACCGCGTGATACGTCGCGGGACTCGATCCGTCGGCCGCCGAATCGACCGTCACCCGGGCCGACGTCACGAACGGGTTATCCGACCCGGCGTAGCCCGCCGTACGCGTGGCCGAGACAGTCGCGCTGTCGGTCACGAAGAGCGTGTCGCCGGTCACGGGGTTGAGCTTGGGGCTCCCGTCCGGCAGCGTGTCCACGCGCAGGTAGAACTCCGTGATGGGGCCGAACCCCTGGACGACCACATCCAGGTTCTGCGCGTCGCGGCCGAGCAGCCAGAACTGATACTGCCCTGAGGCCAGCGCCCGCAGGTTGGACAGACTGAGCCTGACGCTGTCGGCGCCCACCAGGGTCGCCGTCCCGGACGGCAGGCCGGAGGCGTTTGGCCCGACGGAGAAGTTGAAGGCGATGGGCCCCACCGCTTCGGTGAGCTCCGTGAGATCGGACTCGCACGCCGCGAGCAGGCTGCCCGCCAGGAGGACGAAGAGGGGCGCCCGACGGGAATACAGTCGGCCGTTCATCGGCCACCTCCGGGCGTGAAGGTGAAGGCGATCGACGCGTAGATGTTGTGGGCCGTGCCGTCGAATTCCGGCTGGAACGGCACCACGTCGGGGAACCTGGTCGGACGGAACCGCGGCTGCACCGGGTTCAGGCTCTCACGGCTGAAGTTGGGATAGATCAGGTCCTGGACCTCGATGGCCACGCTGGTGCCGCCGCCCGAGCGCACCCGGATCCCGCCGCCGACGCTGAACGCCCACTCGGTGACGGATATCCGGCCGCCCGCGGCCTGCGGATCGAGCGTGATGGTCCGGGCCCCCGCGCCTCCCTTGCCGAAGACGCTGAACGATCCCCCGGTTTCGACCCGCGCGAGCGCGCCATACTGCAGCACGGTGATCGGCTGCGAGATGGCGAAGATGAGGGTGGTATCTCCGCCGAAGGTCATCTCGGCGGGGAAGTAGTTGCCGTCGGTGCCCGGCCGCGCGACGTCGAATCGCACGCCGATCCCGAGGCGCGAGTTGAGTCGATAGATGGCGTCCACACCGAGCATGGCCCCGTCCTTCATCCCCGTCTCGCCCTTCCACTTGACGTAGCCGAGGCGCGGGCCGATCTCGAAGTTCTGGGCCGCCACAGGACCCGCCGCCAGCGCGACGAGTCCCAAGCCCACCATGAGTCGTCGGTACATGCACTGTCTCCCCGCGGGCGGGGACGCCGGTCGGTCATGCCCGGCGCCCCGGCCCTGCACGTTTATCGGCTCCCGCCGAGTTCGAACGAGAACGCATGCACGTTCTGGAGCTCGCCCATGCTCGTATATGCGTAGTCGAATGACAACCGACTCCCGAACAGCGGCAGCTGCAGTCCGCCCCCGAACGACAGGGCGTGGCTGAACGATCGGAAGTCGTTGTCGTAGCCCTCGTTCACGAACTTCTTCCCCACCCGCAGGAAGACGAGCTGATTGAAGCTGTACTCGGCCCCCACCGCCATCTGGATGTCGGTGTCCACCGCGTCGTTCAGCTCGGCGGCCACCTTGAAGTCGTGCACGCCGCCCGGCGTGAACAGCGCGTCCGGGCCGCCCATCAGCGACGACACGACCGCGAACCGGAAGGTCGTGGGCAGCGTGTAGCCCGTGGTCTTGTAACGGAGCGGGACCGCGAACGGGAACGCCTGGTCCGTGGTGACCCGCCGGGTGATCAGTCCGCCCTCGTAGCGGGCGGCCGGCCCGACGTTGGCCAGGGTGGCGGCCAGGGTGAGGCCGTACAGGCCGGTGTTGAACAGCGTGCCGATGTCCACCCCCCACCAGCTCGCGCTGGCCTGCGAGATCCCCTCGCTGATGAACCGGCCCGTGAAGCCAACCTGCAGCCGGTCCGTCAGGCGCCGGCCGTAATGCAGGCCAACCGCCTTGGAGGTGAAGTCGAAGAACTCGCCCGCCTGCTGGCTCCCGCCGCCCGGATTGACTTCATCCGTGCGGGGAATGTCGCCGGAGTTCAGGCCGATGTAGGACACCGCCGCGGCGCCGCCGAACATGGGCAGGGCGACGGACGCGAAGGTGTGCGTGAGGCCGAGGTCGCCGTACAGGTCCAGGTAGCTGAAGGCCGCCGTGAACTGTTCGACGGAGCCGAGCCCCGCGGGGTTCCAGTACGTCGCGGTGGCCCCCGAAGCGAGGCCGGTATACGCGTCGCCCATGGCGCGCCCCCGCGCGCCAACCCCGATCTCGAGGCGCTGCGCACCGCGCTGCGCGACACGACTGGTTCCGTCGGTC